>JAGWBK010000006.1:1574-101613 GCA_021295915.1 Dehalococcoidia bacterium | reverse complement strand
GGGTACACGCTGCCTCCCGGGCCGCCTCCTGCTGCAAGCTCCGAGCCGAGCCAGTAGAGGTCTTCGTAGCCGTCGTTGTCCATGTCGAAGAACGTCGCACCGTAGCCGAAGTCGTACGCAGATAGCCCCGTTGGGACAGGCCACGCCGGATCGATGTTCTCGGGGTCGAGTGACTTGGGAGGCATGAGAGCGCTCGGTTCCACGTTGATCTCAGGAGCGACGTCCTCGAAGGCGCCTTTCTCATTCAGCCTGAACAAGGCGTTCAGGCACGATCCCCACGCGAACTGCTCATTGTACTTGCAGTCCGGACCCGGACTAGGCTGGGGCGGGCCGAGCCGAAGGTGATAGCCGACGTTTGAGGCGAACACGTCGAGCTGTCCGTCGGCGTTGTAGTCGCCGACCGCAAACCCCATCCAGTTGCCGACCTTGGGAAAGCCCATCTGCTGTGCAACTGGTTCAAAGCTGATTGAACCCTGAGTCGACCGGTTCCGGTAGAGCTCCAGGTGATCGCCATCTGTTGCAACCCAGAGGTCCGGCAGCCGGTCGTCGTTGTAGTCGAAGAAGACGGCGCCGTGCGAGGGGCCGGTGGGGTCGGCGACGCGGTTGCCTTCCCGGTCCACGTGTGACGGGTCATACCCCTCGTAGCTGACCCCTGACTCGTCGGTGAAGGTCACGGGAGCGCCAGACTGGTCGCGCATCCAGACCTGGTCTCCGCGAACTCCAGCGGACTCTGAAACGTCCTCGAAAGTTCCGTCGCCCCTGTTGCGCAGCATCACGTTGAAGTGGCCCGGATGGTTGGGTCCTCCCAGAAAGAAGAAGTCCTCGTCGACGAGGTTGGCAACGAAGATGTCGAGCCATCCGTCGAGATCGACGTCGGCGCACGTCACTGTCGCGGCCGAGCGAATGTTTGGAGATCCGCCAAACGCAATCTCGGAGATGTCCTCGAATGTGCCGTCTCCGAGATTCATCAGGAGCTTATCGGCGTGTGCCGCCCGCAGCTCCTCGTCGCCAGTCTCCGCCGAACGAAAGTCGAGGCCGTCGCCCTCGACGCCGCGACCGCCAACGTAGAGGTCCTGGTAGCCGTCGTTGTTGAGGTCGCAGGCGACCACACCGCTCGAACCCTGATCTTTGGCAGCTACACCTGCCTCGTCCGCGACATCGATGAACGTCATCTCGCCGTCGTTGCGGAACAGGCGGTTGGGGCGACCGGCCTGCTGCGTCAGGTAGAAGTCGAAGTCGCCGTCGCGGTCGTAGTCGAAAATCGCGACTCCCGGCCTGTAATTAGACACTTGGAATAGCGAGCCCAGAACTGAGGGGGCGACGCTCTCGAATGCAGGCACTGTGGCACTGGAGGAGTCGTCTGTGGCCTCCGGTGTTTCGTCCGAAGAGCACGCGAAGGTGAGCGTGAACAATGCCACAACCGCGAGGGCTGCGATGGGTCGCAGGCTGGTCGTCATGGGAGACGGACGCATGGTACTCGTTGGGCCTGGTTGGCACGCCCAGCGCCCAACCTGCCATGTGATTGCAATAGGGTAACATGGCGGGCGAGATCGGTGATTCACTATGGCAACTGACAAAGAGTCCGGGGCAAGGGTCCGATTTGGGCTGGTGAGCTGGTCGGACATTCTGTGGCTGACTGCGATCAGCTCCACGCTGCTCCTGACGCTTCTTCCGTTCTCCAGCTACATCGTCTCTGTGCCGTTCGTGCGGGACGAATGGTCGATGAACAATACGGAGGCGGCTGTCGTCTTCAGCGCGTACCTCGTGGGCAGCGCGCTGTCCGCTGTCTTCCTGCTTCCAGTCACCGACCGGGTTCCGGCCAGGAAGGTGCTGCTTGCCAGCATCGTGGTCATGGCCGTCGCCAACGTGCTGTTCCCGTTGCTTGCCCGCGACATCTGGACGGCATCACTGCTCAGATGTGCGGCAGGCGCGGGACACGTTGGCGCGTACATTCCAGGAGTCAGGCTGGTTTCGCTGAGATTCGCAGGCAGTATGCGCGGGACGGCGGTGGGTACGTTCGTCAGCATCGGCTTTGTGGGTACGACGGGTTCCTACGCCTTTACAGGTCTGCTGCTAGACCTGACCGATTCGTGGCGGACTGCGTATCTTATCACCTCGCTGGTGGGACTGGTCGGGGTCGCAATAGCCCTGTGGGTGGTGCGCGACAGGCGCTCAGACGAGGACATGACTAACTCGCCGAGATCATGGGGGCCTGACCTGAGAATTCTCAAGGGCGGGTCGATTCTTCTGCTGAACCTCGCCTACGCGCTCCACACGGCAGAGCTATATCTCGCAAGGCTGTGGCTCCCTCTGCTACTGGTGGCCGCGCTCATGGAGAGTGGTCGCGAGCCGGGTGAGGCGGCAGTCATAGCTGCGACCTGGGCGGGCCTCATGTTCATGAGTGGCAGCGTGGGTGTATTCCTCGGCGGAATGCTCTCCGACCGGCTCGGGCGCACAGCTGGCGCAGGGGTCATATTCGCCGTCAGTGGGGCAGTGTCGTTCGTTGTAGGATGGCTGCTGGGGGCACCGCTGATCGTGCTGATAGCGCTGGGATTCGTGTACGGTTTTGCCACGGCAGCCGACTCGGCGATCTACTCCACGGCTGCGACTGAGCTCGCACCGGCGAACCGGATTGGGTCGACGCAGGGAGTCCAGAACTTCATCGGGTTCACAGTCGGGGCAATCGCGCCAATACTGGCCGGGGGAATACTCGATATCGTCGAGGGTGCAGCAGGCTGGGGACTGGCGTTCGGGTTCAACGGACTGCTCGCAGTAGCCGGACTCGTGTCACTATGGATGCTGCGCCGCCACCCGGATGCATCAGAGATGGCAGAAGGCCGCCGCTAACGACAATCATCCGGTACTCGCCGTTGGCAGCTGCCGCACTGCGGCGCCAATTCGTAGCTCTGCTTCAGCCAAGTCAAACTGAGTCTGCAGATTGAGCCAGAACTGCGGGTCGACTCCGAACCAGTGTCCAAACCGGAGGGCGGTGTCGCTGGTCACAGAGCGCTTGCCCGAGATTATCTGGCTGACACGGTTTGGAGGCACATCGATCTCACGAGCAAAGGTTGTCTAGAATCTCCCCGGGGTGAACTGCTCTTCTGAACATTTCTCCTGCTACCTCATTCTTCTAATGATAGTCGACGATCTCAACATCAGTTGGCCCCGATCCTTCCGACCAAGTGAAGCAAATGCGCCACTGCCGGCTGATGCGAATCGAGTACTGACCTCGTCTCGATCCTCTGAGGGCCTCCAGCCGATTGCTGGGGAGTGCACTCAACGTGTCCAGCGCCGGGGCTGCGTTCAGTATGGATAGCCTCTTCGCCGCTTGGCGTTCAAATCCTTGGAAAGCAGGGACGAATTCTCCAGCAGCAAAGCGCGCGGTTCGCCTATCGCGATAGCCTAGGATCATTACAGTGCGAAGTGTAGATCTTGATGACGATGGACGTCAAGCGTCATTCTGAGCGATCGAGGCCATTTGGGATTGGACTAGTGGTGGGACCATGTCTAGTTGCCGTCTTCCCCGTAGGCTCCGAAGGTGAAGGCGAAGACTGAGAAGCGGTCGTCTGCGGGCCTGAGCAGCAAGTCGTGGGAGGTGACGTCAGCCTGCCTGATCAGGCGATACATACGGGCGGAGTCCACGGTGACGTAGCTGTTGCCCTCGTCGTCGTACTGGATGTCCGACCCGGCGGACGCCTGAGGCACCGGGCCGCCGTCGATCTCTACGCGGAAGTCGTACGACTCTCCAGGCATGTGGTTGAGCACCGCGTTCACCTCGTTGGCGAAGAATCGGAAGCCGATGTAGCCTTCGTAGCTGGAATCGGTCGCCGCGTACTCCAGGCTCTCCTCCGTGCTCTGCCACGACCCCTGCAGGAACAGGAAATGGTTCCTGTGCTCGCCGGGATCGGTGTACTCCTGAACTTCACCGGCTGCGTTGTAGAATTCCTCATTGAGGATGTACGCACCACCGAAGTCGATGTTGCGACGTGTCCCAGCGTAGAGCTCCCTTGTCAGGAAATTCTCAAAGTCGGTGGCCTGGGTGCCTGCGATGGGCTCGGGATCTGGCTCTGTGTTCGGGTCGATGTGTGAGACGTCTCGCCCCATCTCCCCCAGCAGGAATCGGATGACAAGCTCTGTGTCGGCGTACGCGCCCTCGCCACGATAGTAGTAGCGAACGAAGCCATCGCCGTCGACGATGTACTTGGTGGGCCACGCCTGGACGCGATATGCGTTCCAGGTCATGCGCTCGTTGTCCTGGGCTACGGCGTACCCGACGCCGAGGTCGGCGACAGCAGCGGCGACGTTTTCGGGCAGCTTCTCGAAGTCGAACTCCGGAGTGTGGACCCCGACGATCAGCAGACCCAGGTCCGCGTACTTTTCGTGCCAGTCCTGAAGGTAGGGCAGGGTGCGTACGCAGTTCACGCAGGTGTACGTCCAGAAGTCGAACAGGATGATCTTGTCCGCGAAGTCGGACACAGTAAGTGGCTCGGAATTTACCCAACCGTCGAGACCGACCGGTGCCGGAGCGGGTATGCGACCGGGAGGCTCGAGTCCGATAACGTTGGGAGGAGTTGGAGACGTCTGTGCTGACTGTGGGGCGACTGTCGGAATGGGGGAGAAGGAGCTGGTGTCGAATGCACCGCCTGCTGGACCGGCATCGTGGTAGCCGTGGGATCAGGAGGGACTAGCGTGCTGGCGGGCGGTATCGGAGTTGGAACCGCAGTAGGCGAGATAGGTGTTGCAGTAGGAGCGGGTAGTGAGGTTGCCGTAGCTACCGGAGCGGCAGCCTTCACTTGGGCAGTCGGTGAAGGCTGAGGCGTGGGAGGCTCCGTTGTGCTTCCGCCGCACGACAGGAAGACGAGCAGGATTAAGGCAGCGAATGCCGAACCTATCCTCATTTTTGAGGACATGCCATCCGTCCCGGGCCGACCAGGACTGGGACTAGATGAGAAGCTCGTTGTCTCGTTTGGCGACTGCGCCCTGCGTAACGATCGTGTTGACGTTGTGAAGCGCAGTGATGTCCTCCGATGGATCTCCGTTGACTATCACGACGTCGGCAGACTTGCCTGCCTCGAGCGTACCAATCTCGTCTTCCAGGCCCAGGCACTCTGCCGAGGTCTGAGTTGAGCAGACGATCGCCTCCATCGGGGAGATGTGCATCTCTTCGACCATGACCTGGGGGATGTACGCGAAGTCGTCGAAGTTGGCGTTGGTCATCCCGGAGTCCATTCCGGTCACGAACTTCACGCCACGGTCCCACATGTCTCTCAGAATCTCGAATCGCCGTGCAGGGTCACCCATGCCCTGTCCACCGCCAGCCCTGACACGGCCACGCAAGGCATTCAACCGTCCGAGCGCGAGGGTGGGATCGACGTAGATACCCTTCTCCGCGATCATGTCGGCGTAGTCGGTATCGTAGTCGTACATATCCTCTTCGTTTTCGGCGAGCCACGAGCAGTGGATCAGGTTGTGGATTCCCGCATCCACGCAGTTCCTGACTCCGGCTGAGGCGTGGCAGTGAGCGGCAACTCGGAGACCAAGTCGTTCGGCGTCAGTGACCGCAGCCTTCAGGGTCTCTACCGGGTACTGTGGCGCCCGGACGTTTGTGCCCGGCGTAAACCCGCCGCCGGTGGACATGACCTTAATGCAGTCCGCGCCGAGCTTGAACTGATTCCGAATCGCGGTGACAACCTCATCGGCGGTGTCGGCTTCCGTGCCGAACATGTTGCAGTGACCGCCTGTAGTCGTTATGGGAGTACCGGCGGCAATCAGCCTGGGGCCGGGAATGATGTTGTTCTCGATGGCAGACTTGATTGGGAGAATTACCTGGTTCCTGCTTCCCAGGTCGCGCATCGTTGTTACGCCGGAACTGAGGGCAGCTCGAACTGCCTTGGTCCCGCGCATGATAAAGGTCTCGTTACTCTCGGTGGTGATGTGCGTGTAGGCGTCAGCCTGGGCGCTACAGTGGATGTGGGAGTGCATCTCGATGAAGCCGGGCATCAGCGTGCCGCCGGCAACGTCGATTACGTCGACATCTTCGCGCTCGCCAATCTGGAGCTTGTCCTGAGTGGTCACCTCCGAGATTCGTCCGTCCTTGACGACTACGGCCGCGTCCTTAACAGGATCGCTGCCTGTGCCGTCGATCAGGCGGTCGGCCTTCAACACTAGCTTCATCTTGATTCGCCCTCCACCTGTGGCGCGGGTCTTACCCGCGGGCCTTATTCGAACTCTTACTTGTGATTTACGAGGCGGGAATTGCCGACCTTGCGATCTCCAGCAGCTCCTCTTCGGAGTCGTCCAGGTCCACGGGGTCGCCGTGAGGCTGCGGCACCGGGAAGCCGGTCTTGTAGTAGACCTCGATGGTATTCCCCTCGGGGTCGGACGCGTACATCCCGAAGGCGTTGCCGTGACTGACGGTACGCTGAATCTCCACACCCTCGTCCTTGAAGACGGTGTGGAACTCCTTGAGTTCGGCGAGAGTGTCAACCTTGAACGAAAGCTGCTGGATGACCTGAGCGTCCGATCCGCCAGTGCGGCCCTTCATGATGACGAACTCGTGATGCTCCTCGTCGGGATGGGCGCTGAGGAAGACCATGCCTCGGCCTTCGATGTCCTCGTCTGCTATCTCCAGTCCCATTACGCGAGAGTAGAAGTCGCGCTGCTTCATCAAGTCGTGAACGAAGATTCCTACGTGTCCGAGTCCGCTGACTTTAGGCATGACGTACTCTCCTTTGTATCGTGTTTGAGGCGGCTAAAGGAGCCGATTCTCAGTTCGTTGGAGTCTATATTAGCTTGAACCCATTATCAAGCTGAGCAGTCCCGACGGTCCGATGCCATGGCGGCCAGGTCCGGGAAGGGAGTTGCTGCCAGGCTGTCCAGGATGACGTCGGCCTTACTCAGGTTGTGGTACTTCGTAACGGGGTTCGGAACAGCGACGGTGAAGAGTCCCGCTGACGTCGCGGCTGCTACGCCGCTGGCGGAGTCTTCGATCGCGATGGCGTGCTCGGGTTCGGTCTTCAGGTCGTACAGCGCAGCCAGGTACATCTCAGGGTTGGGCTTGACGTTGACCACGTCGTCCCTTGTCTTGAGTACGTCGAATTTCTCGTACAGCCCAAGCTCCTTGAGGTTGGAGGCCACCCATCCGATGTCCGAGTTCGAGGCGAGCCCAATCCGGAACCCACTGGCTCGCGCCTCTGACAGATAGTCCTGCACTCCGGGCAGAATCGTGTTGCCGGCAACGTGCTCCCGGTACATCGCTCTGCGTTCTTCCATGAGGCTCTGCCTGTCGAACGAGAGGCCCGTCTGCTTCTCCAGGTCCAGGTGAAAGTCGAAGTAGTCAGCGCCGCCTATGTAGGTGGCGAACATCTCAAGGTCCAGGTGTACGCCGTGCCTGGAGTACATCTCCTCCCATGAGGAGTACAGGGGCGTCTCGGTATCCAGCACGACGCCGTCGAAGTCGAATACTATCGCCAGGTTAGGCATCGGTCTCGCTTTCCGTCGTCTATAATCAGTCGGTCTGCCATGTCCAGAATAGCGAAAATAATGCTCTGTGCGCTCGCCCTGGTGGTCGTTGTCTCGTGCGGTGAGGCCGCGCCCGAGCCAACGCCAACAGGGACGCCTGAACCAACGGCTACCCCAACACCGTCTCCGACAATCACGCCCACTCCGATGCCTACGGCCACGCCGACCCCATCTCCTACGGCGACTCCCACACCGCAGCCGACGGCGCCGCCGCCTGTCCCGACTGAGACTCCTGATTCGGACTCCAGGGATGTCGAGGAGGACTCTGAAGCTGGAGAGAGCGTTCCTGGGGCGGAGCATGTTCTCGAAAACTCAGCGGAGGCGATGTCCCAGGTCGAGTCGTTCGCTTTCGAGGTAACCGGACACCTGTTGGTGGACTCTACGGACAGCGAAATCCAGATTCCCATCACGTACAGCGGGTTCTCTGCTGCCCCGGACAGCAGCGAGGCCAGCCTCGTCCTCAATGTGTTCTTCTTCTCGCTCCAGATCGACCTCATCATCATTGGTGACAGGGTCTGGACGACCAATCCTCAGACCAAAGTGTGGGAGGAGGCTCCGCCTGGCTCTATTGCTCTGCCCAATCCCGCACTGCTCATGGGCGGCGACACTCCGGCGCTGTTAGATCCTGCCATAGAGGGAACTGAAATTCTGGATGATGTGGAGACCCTTCACCTAACGGGCACTCCGCAGATCGAGGCGCTTAGCGGCCTGGGTGATGAGATTGAGTCAGCAGACGTTTGGATAGGCGCTGAGGACTGGCTGGTGTACAGGATCGACGCAGGCGGCGAAATTGACCTCGACGCGCTTGGGCTGCCTCTTGCGAGCGCTGGAATTACAGGAACGGCCGATCTGGTGCTGGAGATTCGGCTCTCAGACTTCGGTACCCCTGTCGAGATAGACCCGCCAGATACGAACTAGCTACAGGCTCTCTGCCCGCTCCGCAGCCAGTTCCCTGACACGGTCTACGATCTCGGACGTGGGTGATCCAGGGCCATACACCGCCTTGACACCCATCGCCTCGAGCTGGATCCTGTCCGACTCGGGGATGATGCCACCGGCCACTACCGAGACGTCGTCCATTTCGTTGAGTCGCAGGCCCTCGAATATTTGCGGGAAGAGATCGAGGTGCGCCCCGGACAGGATGCTCAGTCCGATGACGTCCACATCTTCCTCAAGTGCGGCCTCGACGATCATCTGCGGCGTCTGCCTGATGCCGGTGTAGATGACCTCCATGCCGGCGTCGCGCAGGGCGCGGGCGATGATCTTGGCCCCTCTGTCGTGGCCATCGAGTCCGGGTTTCGCGACCAAGACTCGAACGGGGTATTGATTAGACACGTCAGCTACCTCCGCGCGGTATCCTGGTCCACCAGCTCGATAAGGACGCCCCTTGTCGAGCGTGGGTGGATGAACCCGATCATGCCGGACAGACCCTCACGTGGCGCGTTGTCAATGGTCCGGACGCCGTGTTCGTTCAGAGCGTCCAGGCTCGCTTGGAGATCGTCGACCTCGAAGGCAATGTGGTGTACGCCCTCGCCTCTTCGCTCAATGAACTTCGCAACGCCGCCCTCCGGATCGGTCGGCTGGATGAGCTCAAGCTGCGATCCGCCAATGCGTACCAGTGCGGCTCTCACTGCCTGGTCTTCGATGTCCTCGACTTCGGCCTCGCCGGTGCCGAACACGTCACGGTAGAAGGCGAGCGTTTCATCGATGTCGCTCACAGCGAGGGCGACGTGGTTGATGTGTCGGGCTGTGCAGGGGGAGTCAGCCAATCTGGTTCTCCTTAGTCTCTCAGCAGGTTGCGGGCGATGATGAGCCGCTGAATCTCGGACGTGCCCTCGTAGATCTCCTGGACCTTGGCATCGCGATAGTAGCGTTCGACATTGGTGGGCGCGAAGTAACCGACTCCGCCGTGCATCTGGACAGCCTTATCGGCGCACTCGACGGCGACCCGCGAGCAGTAGAGCTTCGCCATGGAAGCCTCGGTGACGAAGGGCCGGCCTTCGTCTTTCAGGGTGGCAGCCTTGAGCGTGAGCAGTCGGGCCGCCTCGATGCTGGTTGCCATGTCGACGAGGTACCACTGCATCCCCTGGAATTCGGCGAGCTTCTGCCCAAAGGCCTCACGTTGCTTGATGTACGCGAGGGCGGCATCGTAGGCAGCCTGCGCGATGCCGACGCACTGGGCCGCTATCGCCATCCGGCTGGCGTTCAGCACCTCCATTGTCATGCGGAAGCCATCGCCCTCGTTGCCCATGCGGTTCTCGTCCGGCACGGGACAGTCCTCAAAGACCACCTCTGCGGCAGACGATGCACGAATACCCATCTTGCCGTGTAGCGGGTTTACCGTAATGCCCGGAGTGTCGCACTCGAGGATGAACGAGTTGATGCCGCGGGAGCCGAGGCTGCGGTCCTGGGAGGCCATAACCACCATCGTGCTGGCCTCAGGTGCGTTGGTGATGAAGGTCTTGGTACCGTTGAGGACGTACCCACCGTTGGACTTTGTGCCCATGGTGGTCATCGCGGCGGCATCGGAGCCTGCTCCCGGCTCCGTGAGGGCGAAAGCGCCTATCTTCTCGCCGGCCACCAGGGGCGGAATGAACTCGCGTTTCTGACCCTCAGTGCCGAACATGTTGATGTACTGTGTACAGAGCGAGAGTTGTGCGCCAAGCACCGTCGCGGTGGCCGCGCATCCACGCGAGATCTCTTCGACTGCAATCGTGAGCTGCCGGGTGGAGCCTCCACTGCCGCCGTACTCCTCGTCGATGCCAAGTCCCAGGATTCCAAGCTCAGCGAGACCCTTCATGTTCTTCCAGGGGAACTCCGCGGTCTCGTCGTACCCTGCGGCACGTGGAGCGAGCTCCGCATCGGCGAACTCGCGCACGAGGTTCCGCAGCATCAGCTCTTCTTCGTTGAGTAGCAGTTCGGTCATCGTCTAGGCTCCGGAGTGAGTCTTCTTGAACAGGGTCGTGTCGATTCCACTCGTGCCAACTATATCAAAGGTGGGTACGGTGAATGCCAGATAAGCGGGCAGGCCCAGCGACTTCCAGAGCTCGAACGGGTCCACCTGCCAGTGACGCATGATGAAGCTCGTCATTGCGGTGCCGTGAGTTACCAGTATTGCGTTGCTCACAGAGTCACTCGACAAGGCTGCTTGAACTTCGTTCTCAATCCGAAGTCCCAGCTCTTCGCAGGACTCCTGCCCGTAGACAACTTCGTTTGGACCTCCGAAGAACTCCTTGATACTGTCGTGGAAGTGAGCACTGGACAGAAATTCTCCTGAACGACTGTGTTCTCGTAGGCCGTCGCGCGTTGATACGTCCAGTCTTAGATATTCCGCGATGGCTGTTGCGGTCTCTACCGCCTTGGGCTCAGTGCTCGACGTCACCACAGCGGGTAGGTATCGGCGGAGACTCGCGGCAAATTCAAAGCAGCTCGCAACGCCTTCCGGACTGAGACCCCATCTGGATGTCGGTACGCTCGTGTCGACACCAGGAGCGGCGTGTCGCGCTAGGACGACAATTCTGCCTGAGAATACGTCACTCTTGAGGTCTAATAGCATTGAGAAATGTGTATGTGATGTTCAGATTGTCTCATTCTTAGGCAGCCGGTCCAGAAATACTGAAGCAGGCGGCACTTTTGACCTGGTGCGTGGGAAGGCACAGCAGCCCAACCAAAGCACAGCGCAGCGCTGAACCTGCAACGCTGCGCTGTTGGCTAGCTACTAATCAGACCAGTCAGTCTGACTAGTGGCATACTTAGGCGTTGGCTACTTCTCGACTGACGTGCGCGGCGAATTCCCTAGCCTTGGCTTGTTCAAACCCTATGGCTTTACAGTCGAGTGATTGACCGGCGTTGTTTGTAATTCTAAATGTAGACTTGCGTGACGAAATCAGGACAAGGACACCCAGGGCAGCGAAGAGCAGTCCGACTACGACTCCAACTACCTCTCCCGCAGATAGTGTCCCCAACCCAACCGCTACCAGCAGCAGCCCCAAAAACACCATTCCTATTGAGATTCCTGTACTGACCCCTACGGAAGCTATATTGTTCAGTGGATACTGAAACTCATCAGAGCTGAACATTCCAGTTTGGTAGCGCCCCCCACATCTGCGATTCGTCAACACGAAGGTATTCTTCATCGGGAAGATCAGGGAAGTCTTCAGTTCAACGCCGTCAACAATCGCCTCGTCGTCACCAAGGATGATGCCAGGCGGCAGGCTATATCCACCAGTTCGAACCCATGCCATCTCATTCACCTGCTGAGAACTAGGTCCCTGTAAAGCACAAGTTCAGTGAATCCGAGACTTGAACTTCGCGATTGATCAGTGACAATATCTAACTTCGTCACTCTTAAGTCAACCCAAATGGACCGAAGTCTATCAGAGTTCATAGGGTCTCTTGTGTGAACTAAGGTTACCTGGGCCAGTCCCGCAAGTAGGAATCTGCTCGCATTGCGCTTTCTGGATGCGGCGGCGAACAGGCCAGACCATCCAAGGTTAAGGCGAAAAAGCCGCTAGTACAACCCAAGACCGGTTGTGCAGGCAACCCGCCTTCACCTGAGCCAGCCTCGCCCGGTCTAGGAAAGGACTGCTACTCGTCTCGCTTCTGGTCCCTTATGTCGGTGAGGGTCTCGTTGATCCTGAAGATCACCATGAAAATCTCTGCATACAGCCGTATGGCAATCGGTCCAAGTATGAGAAGAGCCAGTCCGCCCCACCTCTCGTCGCCATCACCGGTGACCAACAACACCAGCCCGCCGATGACTGCAATTACCGTAAGTACCCAATACACGATCTGAATGAGGACTGGTGTAATCATTCTTCTGAAAGTCAGAAATCCCCTGATGTCGTCGTTCATGATTCCCCCTTCCAAATCATCAAGACCAACTGTGCCAACAATGTGGACAATCTACCACATGGATCTTTGAGCTAAAAAGGATCGTCAAGTCCATTCGAGTCGCCACGCTACGCACTGGATCAGCGGGCGCAACTTGCCTGAGGTTCCTCTAAGCCGGGACGGCCAGTCTACTTGCTTCCTGCCACTAGAACGGCGCGAACTCATGCTGTTCGCCGAAGACAGTCCTGAAGACGTCCGAAATCTCGCCAAGGGTAGCGTAGGCCTCGACCGCCTCGATGATCGCGGGCATGACGTTCTCGGACCCACGGGCCACATCTTCGATGCGGGCCAGCGCCGCGCTGACCACCGAGTCGTCCCGGTCTCTCCTGATCTGTGCCAGTCTGTCCAACTGGTTTTGAGTTTCCAGACTGCCAATCGTCTGCAGGCGCTCAATCGGCGGGGTAGGGGCCTGGAACCTGTTGACTCCAACGACTACCCGCTCCTCCGCCTCGACCATCTTCTGGTGCCTGAAGGCGCTCTCATGGATCTCCTGGATCTGGTAGCCGTTGTCGAGGGCAGACAGGGCGCCTCCCAGGTCGTCTATGTGCTGGATATACTCGAACGCCTTCTCCTCGACCTCGTCGGTCAGCCTCTCCACGTAGTACGAACCCGCCAGCGGATCGACCGTGTTGGCGACGCCCATCTCGTACGCGAGAATCTGCTGGGTGCGAAGCGAGAGCTGCACCGACTCCTCGGTGGGAAGAGCAAGCGCCTCATCCTTGGAGTTGACGTGCAGTGACTGAGTTCCGCCGAGAATGGCCGCGAGCGCCTGGATCGTCGTGCGGATCGTGTTGTTGTCAGGCTGCTGCGCTGTCAGGGTGACGCCCGCAGTCTGAGTGTGGAAACGGCATGTCCACGACCTGGGATTCTCCGCCCCGAATCTCTCGCGCATGATCTTGGCCCACATCCGGCGGGCCGCCCTGAACTTTGCGATCTCCTCGAACAGGTGACTCTGTGCGACGAAGAAGAAGCTCAACCGGGGCGCGAATCTGTCAACGTCTAGTCCGGCGTCGACCGCCGCCTGAACGTAAGCGATCGCGTTGGAGAATGTGAAAGCCAACTCCTGTGCGGCTGTCGCTCCGGCCTCGGCCATGTGGTAGCCGCTTATGCTGATGGTGTTCCATCGCGGCACGTGTTCCGAGCAGTACTCGAACGTGTCCGTTACCAGGCGCATTGAAGGCTTCGGTGGGTAGATATATGTGCCTCGTGCGATGTACTCCTTGAGAATGTCGTTCTGGATGGTGCCGTTGAGACCTGCTGGGTCAATGCCTTGCGCCTTGGCGACAGCGATGTACAGGGCGAGCAGAATCGGCGCCGTAGCGTTGATCGTCATCGACGTGCTTACGCGGTCGAGCGGAATGCCGTCGAACAGTGTCTCCATGTCGGCGAGGCTGCTTATCGGGACCCCGGTCCGGCCGATCTCGCCCTGCGCCATGGGATGGTCCGAGTCGTACCCTGTCTGAGTGGGCAGGTCGAATGCGACGCTGAGACCTGTCTGTCCGTGCTCGATCAGGTAATGGTAACGGCGATTTGACTCTTCAGGAGAGGCGAGTCCAGCGTACTGCCGCATCGTCCATAGCCGGCCACGGTACATGGTCGGCTGGACGCCGCGCGTGTATGGATACTCACCCGGGTAGCCAAGTTGATCAGCGTAGTCGGCTCCATCGCGGTCCTCAGGCGTATAGAGGGCGTCCTCTGTGATGCCCGAGGCCGTCTCAAAAGAGTCCTGGCGCTCTCCAAAGCGTTTCAGTACCGGGTCTAGGGTGGACTCTTGCCACTCCTGCTTGTTTTCGCTGGGCATGTTGCCCCTCCACTCAACCCCTCGCGGGGTCTGTTAACATAGTTGCGACGGCCACATTCTAGCACTCTCAATCCTGTGGCTCGTCCTTCCCGGAGAACTCGTAGTTTCCTATGACCCAGAGTGAAAGAATAATATCCGGCAGCGCCCAGGATGACGACCATAGCCTGGATAGCAGCCTGCGTCCGCGCAGACTGCGTGACTACGTTGGCCAGGACCTGCTGAAGTCTAACCTCGATATCTCGATCAAGGCCGCACTGCAGCGCAATGAGCCCCTCGACCACTGCCTGCTGTACGGGCCTCCTGGTCTGGGCAAGACGACGCTCGCAAACATACTCGGCGTCGAGATGGGCGTGAGGGTCAGAACGACCTCCGGGCCTGCCATCGAGCGCCCGGGCGACATGGTGGCCATCCTGACGCAGCTCCAGGAGAACGACATCCTGTTCGTAGACGAGGTCCACCGGCTGAGCCGGGTCGTCGAGGAGATACTCTACCCAGCGAGGTGATCGACAAGGGCCTGAAGGCGCGGGCAATGAACCTGAGCATCAGGCCGTTCACGCTGGTCGGAGCGACCACCAGGTTCGGAATGGTCAGCGCACCGCTGAGAGACAGGTTCGGCCAGGTCCACCGTCTCGACTTCTACGATGATGCTGCGATGCGCACTATCGTCTCCCGCTCCGCCAGGATCATGGAGATCGAAGCCGAAGAAGAAGGGGTCTCTGAGATCGCACGTCGCTCCCGCGGTACCCCACGGGTCGCCAACCGGTTGCTTAGGCGAGTGCGGGACTACGCCCAGGTAGTGGCTGACAACATGATCACTGCCGAGGTCGCTCGTGAGGCGCTCGACAGGCTCCAGGTGGACGCTATCGGGCTGGACGACATCGACAGGCGCGTGCTGGGGTCCATTGTCGAGAAGTTTTCCGGCGGACCCGTGGGACTGGGCACGCTCGCCGCATCCATCAGCGAGGACCCGGACACCATCGAGGACGTGTACGAGCCGTACCTGCTCCAGCTCGGCTTCCTCGAACGCACGCAGCGGGGCCGCGTCGCCACACGCAACGCCTACGAGCACCTTGGTCTTGAGTTCGAGTCAGGGCCAGTGGAGACGCCTCAAGGCCGGTTTTTCTAATGGAGCGCGGGCGTCTCGCCCGTTAGGATCTGAATCCACATACAGGTTCACCCGTCGTTCGAGATTTCTAGCTCTACACTGACATCTCCGTCACGCATGATATGCAAAAGCTCGAGTCCCGCAGCCTGTAGTGGTGGACCAAGCAGAAGGCGGCGGTGGCACAGCTTGGGATCGCCTTCAGAACAGAGGATTACAGTACGTCTCTGAGAAGCCACGCCGACCAGTTCGTCTATGGCGATCTGAAACTCAGCTATCGTGCTCATCTTGCCGTAGTCGGGCTTGCCCTTGGAGTCATACATCGTCGGGTCTTCTGGCCTGCCGCCGAGAGGTCTCCCCATGAACTCGTAATCGATGCCGATAGACTCGAGCAGCCCTGGAAACGTGCGGCGGTTGGAGAATCGAGCGAACCGTGAGACCGGTCTTGATCTGACATCGACCAGGAGCTCGATCGCGTTGTCCAACAGCAGTGGCGAAAAGGCCTCCCAAGTGTGATTACTGTGTCCGACTGTGTAGATGCGGGCCAGCAATATGTACACCCCCGACGAAAGTGAGGCATTCAGAATGTTCGACCGTTCAAGAACTAGGTCAAGAAGAACTGCTGCTTAGCCTAAGACTATTCAGTTCACTAAACGTTGCTGGGTGTGCTCGGCTCAGTCCTTCGGATCCCAGCTATGCGGTCAAAGTCCCTGTCGTAACTTACAATCTCGGCGATTCCTTGCCGTTGCATATGCGCAACAGCCAGTGCGTCCTCAAAATCCAGATATGGTGACGATGCATAGAGATCTAGAGCTTCGAGGTAGACGCGTTTTTGAGGCAGTCTCAGTCCCCGAAGTGTCAGAATTGGGACTAGCCGGGCCCTGATCTCGTCATGGCTTAGCCTGTATGGAGCACGTGTGGAAGAGAGGACATAAACTACCTCGGATACGATGGCCTCACATGTGAACAGTTCCTCTTCACCCTGGTTCACACGCTGAAACAACTCGTAACAGGCCTGGGCTTTGATTTCGTCGTCACCAGTCAGGTACCTGAGGAACACATTGGTGTCCACAAACCTCATGCTTCGTCCAATTCTCTCGCGGTCTTCTCTGCCTTGGCATCCTTGGCCATTCGCGAGATCGCCTTGAAGTCTTCGGGACGTTGGGAGGGCCTAACGGACGCGAAGGCAGACTCCAAGGTGAATGAAGCTGCCTGTAAGTGAACTTCCCCAGAGTCGTCGATGGTAAAGGTGACCTTATCCCGAGGTTTCAGGTGAAGTAGGCGTCGTACCTCAACAGGGATTGTGACCTGGTTTCTCTGGGTTGTGGTGGCAGTGATTTCTCTCATGACTCCCCCAATGTTAGAATGCATACGCAATGCACATACATCATATCATTGTAAGATGCCGTAAGGAGGAATGAAATGGCCGGGTACGTAATCGCAGACGTGGATGTAACCGACCCTGAACTGTTTGCCAAGTACGGCAAGCTGGTATCTGCCACGGTCGAGCAGTATGGTGGCAAGTATCTCGCACGTGGAGGCGAGGTGGTTGTCCTGGAAGGTGACAGGACTGCCCATCGGACAGTGATTATCGAGTTCGAAAGCTTTGAGCGTGCGAAGGAGTGGTACCACTCTGACGACTATGCACCAGCGCTGAAGATGCGCCTCGATTCGGCGAACTCCAACGTGCTAATAGTCGACGGGACGTAAGTATTGACGACTCACGTGGCGCAGTGACGTTTACCGAGCCGGAGGTGAGAACATGGCCGACTATGAACCGCTCGATATCGCCTCGCACCTTAATGGTGGGATAGACGCGCTCGGAGAGGATGCAACGGCCGAGATTGGCCCCAGGCACTTCAGGGGTCTGCCGTTCGACATAGGCGACGATCCAGCCAGATGCTTCATTTCGTTGGAAGGCGAAAGCGAAGCGACCACGATCCCGGTAGATCGCTCTGCCCACAGAGTCCTCTTCGCTCACAGGCTTGTCACCACGGAAATCGACGAGGGCGGCCCCGTCGGAACGCACGTGGCTGACTATGTCTTCACGCTGGAGAATGGCAACCGCCACGTGGTGCCCATCAGGGAGCGCTTCGAAATTAGCTCGGTGCCCATGGACTCGTTCCGTGGCCCGTCCGGTCTCCCATTTCTCGCGGTAACAGACGGCAAGCACCAGTTGTTCCATCGCACTGAGGGCCCCTGGCACGAGATCGGGCGTCGACAGACCGAGTATCTCCAGGCCAATGCGAAGAGCTACTTCCTGTGGAGCTGGGCCAATCCTGAACCCGATGTGCCCATCGAATCGATTGAGATCGTGCCCAAGGGCCCAGCGTTCGTGGTCGCGGGCGTTACGCTCGGACACGTCGATGAGCACCCCTTTGCCCGGCAGGGGCGCCGCGAGGCCAAGATCACTATCACTGATCCGGTGCTGGCGTCCACGCCGTTCGATGTCGACGTTGAAGTCGACAGGGGAGACACGACCTACGCCTTCCCACTCCCCAAGGATCCCGACGATGGATTCGTGTCAGGGTATCACCGCGGATTTGGTGAGCAGCCCAATGAGCACGCGAGCCCGTCGTATGCGGAGATCTCCGCTGTGCCGTCGGCGACCGTGTCGATCAAACAGAACGGCGAGACCGTGGGACAGGTGCCGTGGGGTGAGGTTGAGAAGTCGTGTAAGGCTGAGACTCCCAGGGTCCGTGTGGAGCTGGCAGATCCCGGCCGCAACTGGGTGAAGGTCACCGTCGTGGACGACGACACCGGCAGGCCTGTACCGTGCCGCGTGCACTTCAGGTCGCCGGACGGAATCCCGTACCAGCCTCATGGCCATCACAACCAGGTCAACTCCAACCTGGAGACCTGGCACATCGACATCGGCGGCGACGTGCGCATGGGCCATATCACTTACGCGTACATCGACGGTCGGTGCGAGGGCTGGCTGCCGCGTGGCGATGTGATCGTCGACGTGGCCCGCGGTTTCGAGTACGAGCCACTTCGGACGAAGGTGCGTATCGAGCCGGGACAGCAGAGGCTGGAGCTTCGCATCAAGCGCTGGACCGACATGAACGCCCGTAGATGGTACAGCGGCGATTCGCATGTGCACTTCCTGTCGCCGCAGGGAGCACACCTTGAGTCGAGCGGCGAGGACCTCAACGTGGTCAACCTGCTCCAGGCACAGTGGGGCAGCCTGTTCACCAACAAGGAGGACTTCACGGGCAGAGCGAGCGTCGTCCAGAACGGCAGCAACATCGTCTACGTCTCACAGGAGAACCGGCAGCACTTCATGGGACACATGATCCTATGGGGCTTGAAGGAGCCTGTCATGCCATGGGCCTCGGATGGGCCGGGAGAGGCCGAAATCGGCGGTCATCTGGAGACCACGATGGCGCACTGGGCGGACGAGGCTCACGCGCAAGGGGCATGGGTGATCAACCCGCACTTCCCGAACCCTAACGGCGAACCGGCTGCGCTGGTAGCGACCGGTCGTCTGGACGGCGTGGAGATGCTGCGGCAGACACGTCCGAACCACTTGGAGTACTACCGCTACCTGAACTGCGGCTACCGGCTGCCGCTTGTCGGTGGAACGGACAAGATGAGCAGCGAAGTTCCGGTTGGGCTGTACCGCACGTATGCTCGGCTCCCGGACGACCAGGAGTTCACCTACGAGAACTGGTGCCGCTCAGTCGCCGCTGGCAGGACTTTCCTGAGCGGTGGCCCGATCATCCACCTATCGGTCGATGGCAAAGAGGTCGGAGACACACTTGCCATATCGGGCGCAGGCACCGTGGAAGTCGAGGCGTGGGCTGAGAGCGTGCTCCCCGTATTCTCGCTGGAGATCGTGATGAACGGCCGGGTCGTCGCACGAACGGATAGTCGGAGAGGCGCCCGCAGGCTGGAACTTCGCGAGAAGATCAGGGTCGACGGCCACTCGTGGATCGCCGCCCGTACGGGAGCCTATGACTACTTCGACATCGTCCCGCATCACGACGTGTGGAACAGGGGAGTGTTCGCGCACACGTCGCCGGTCTATGTGGCCTGCGGCGGTGAGTGGGACATGTTCGACCCGGCGACGGCCCAGTACATGCTGACGCTGATTGAAGGCGACCTGGCCTACATCGAGCAGACGGCCGGCGTGCGGCCTGTAGGGTCGGTCACGCATCGACACGGCGAAGAGGACCACCTGGCCTTCCTCCAGAGACCGTTCCTGGAGGCAAGGGATGCGATCCTCAGCAGGATGAAGTAACGAGGGCGAACCTCGCGTCAGGAGCGAGGTTCGCCCTGCGTCAACTGCTAGATGGCTTTCAGCAGCGTCACCGACCCGCGGCGACAGACGCGTCGATGGCGTAGATCGCGCCATTCAGTGAACTGAAGTACACGACGCCGTCGGACACCGTGTATGTACGGACTCCAGAGAAGAACCCCTTGTTGAATCCCCAGAGTTCATGGCCGGTCACGGCGTCCAGCGCGACCAGGTATCCGTCAGACGATTCGAGGTAGAGAACGCCATCAGCGATCTACAGGAACTGCAGCATGTTATCTGATGGGCCGAGAATCCATGCTACGTCTCCGGTCAGTTGTCCGATACCACGGCCGGCGACCTGACGACATCGCCTGTCTCGAAGGTCCAGACTGGTCCGCCGTTCGCGGCGTCGAGTGCGTACACGTTTCCGTCGTCCGCTCCAACGTACGCCATACCGTGCGATACGGTCGGCGCGTTCATGGCCCATCCGGGCACGCTGAACTGCCAGAGTGTCGCCTCTATGGGAAGTTCGGGATGCTCGCCGGGCGGCGGCCCCATCATTCCCGTAGATGGTGGAGCGCACATCTCTATGCCCATGGCGAAGTCCATTACGGCCTGGTTGGGCACCTGGCCTGCTGCAGGATCCTGCAGCGCCGCCGCGATGACCGCGCCAATATCCGTATCGGCAAGTAGTTCCTGAATGCACTCCCTGGCTTCCGGTGGGACCTCACCCTGACCGGCATCGCCCAGCAGCATTTCGTTTACCATCAGCGAAAACATCATCGCCCCGGGGAAGGCCGTAGCGGTATCAGGGGCCAGGCAGCCAATTACTGCGGGAGCCCATTGAGGCTGCTCAGGCGATACGGGTTTCGCACCGATATCCTGCAGCTGGTCTTTTCCCAACTCCGCGTCCAGGCAGTCCTGTTCAGCAGTGGATAGCTGCTTGAACACGTCTCCCCAGACGATGGCGACAGAGTCCATTTCTGGCTGTGTAACGGTGGGCTGAGCCGCCGTTTCGGTCGGAACCGGCGTCGGAGCGGCTGTAGACGGGTTGCGCGTAGGTCGGGGGGCCGGTGTAGGTGTGGTAGGCGCTGAAGTTGGCGCCACAGTCGGTGGAGGAAGAGAAGCAGTCGGAGCGGGCAGCGGGGCTACTCGTGTGGTCTGCGGAGCCGTGTCGATGGGTACAGCCGTGGGCGCTTCCGCCGGCAAGGCTGGCTGCTGAGGAGGCGGAGGTGGCTGCTCTTCTGCACAGGCCGCCGTGAACACAAAGAGGAGCAGCAAAATCGCCGAGCCTGGAATTGCGATCCAACGGAAGGGTCTGGATGCCGGGGGGCCGAACCTCATTGGAATTGACTCCTTATAGAGCTTTTGCCTAATTCTAGGTCTAGTTTATGGTCTAGTCATTGGGTGATATGGCTTACTTACGCAGAGATTGAGGTCGCTGGATTGTGGCCATGACAGGATGGGTTGTCCCGAACTGTCCATCCTGTACAATCAATCCCGATGTAAGCTGCTACCTAACGTGTGTAACTCACAGCATCATTGCAAGGGGTGTGTCATGGCCTTGATTCCCAAAGTGATGAGTACTCAACATCCGGACAACGCCAGCCCGGCGCCATTCGCCGACGACCTGGGTGTGTTGAAGGGAGATGGAGAGGTTGACGAGGCGGCGGACGTGTTCGCCCTTGGTTGCGACGAGCAGATGTGGGACTCTGAGGGCAAAGAAGCGGACAACCAGGTGGTACGGAAGCTGCTAACCAGCTACCCAGACTTCTTCCAGGAGAATGTCCAGCTAGGCCTCGACGTGGCCCTGACGCTGCGGGTCCCGAACCCGAGAGTGGAACGGGACATGCGCAAGTCGATGGTTGAGGCCCTCCACAGTGTGTCCTCTTCCTGGGACATGGCGCAGAGCTTCTACGGTGACGGACACGTCGCTCCCATCCAGGAGGTGATTCTCCCGCTTACGACATCCGCTGAAGAGATAGCGATGGTTGAAGCCTACTATCGAAGTGTGATCGTAGGACAGGAAGACAGGACCGTGCTCTACGGTCAGTCAGTAAAAGACTGGGTAGGCGAGTTCTACCCCAAGACCATACGGGTGATTCCACTCATCGAGGACATGGAGCACCTGTTTTACTGCGACCGCATAGTCGAGGAGTACCTGCAGGATAGAGACCTTCCCTATCAGCGGGTGTTCCTCGCTAGAAGCGACCCTGCACTCAACTATGGAATGGTGGCCGCTGAGCTGATCCTGAAGGTCGGGCTGCTACGACTCCACAACCTCGAGGTGAAGCTGGGTATACCGCTGTACCCGATTATCGGAGCTGGCTCCGTGCCGTTCCGTGGTCACCTTGGGCCAGTGAACGTCGAACGTTCGCTGCAGGAGTACCCCAGCGCACAGACGTTCACCGTCCAGTCGGCGTTCAAGTACGACTACGACAGGGACACCGTCCGCGAAGGAATACAGAAGATCCTGGACCACAAGCGCACCGAGCCCACGTACATCGACCAGGCGCGCGCCAGGGAAATCATCGACAAGTCCACGGACGAGTACCAGGCGCGGGTACAGGAGATGACCGATGTCATCAGGGCCATCTCGTCCCACGTCCCCAGGCGACGCGAGCGCAAGATGCACGTTGGGCTGTTCGGCTATGGGCGATCGCTCGGCGGTGTCGGAGGAGTCACGCTTCCCAGGGCCATCGGATTCGCCGCCTCACTCTACTCCATAGGGGTGCCACCAGAGCTGTTGGGACTGGCCTGCCTGACAGAAGACGACCTGAGCTTCATCCGGGAGGTCTACCCGAACCTGGATGGAGACCTGCGGGCAGCCCTGCGATTTACAAACGAGCGGCACGTCAGGGAATTGCTTGGTGAGCCGTACATGAGCCTGGCCGGTCAGTTCACTGACGAGATCGATCGAGTGCACGAGGGACTTACCAGCGCAATCTGGGCTAGTGTTGGACAGGAAGACACCACGATGAACGTCTTCCATTACGTAGAAGAGGCTGCGCACCTGCGCCGGTTCCTGGGATAGGAGGGCCCGTCGTTAGGGCACAAGCTCGACGGCGACGGTCAGGCTGGGGTCGCAAGCTCGCGTTGGCTGAGGTCGATCCGCTCAATGCCTTCTTCGATCTGCTCCGCGACTAGAAGACAGATGTGCTCGTACGGCGCGTCCATGTCAGCCGTGAAGTGCCCGGGCCAAACTTTCGCCCGCTTGGCTTCCGGAGTTCCCCACCAGAGGCTCCAGTGATTGCGGGGCGGCTCCTCGTCGAGCAGCAGATTGTGAATGGCGAAGAAGGTGCAGCCGTCGTAGGTCTCGCCGACCCATCCATTGCGGGCTGTGATGGAGCATGCCTTGTGAAGTACGCCTGCGGTCTCCCCCTCAGCGAACTTGACCTCGAGCCGTCCGCCATCGAACCGTCTCACGAGAATGTATCGCGTGAGGAGGTGTCCCTGATCGTTCGTCCTTATGAAGGGGCCCGCGACTTCATAGTCCTGACGGTTGATCTGGAGGTATCCGCGGTCATCTTCGCTGAACATGCTCATGTCCACGTTCCCCTGCTGGACCGGTGGGTCACTTGCCTTAGCATTCTGTGGAATCTTCAAGACATAGCGAGTGTCAAGCGCATTATAGTGCATTTGTCAACGAAAATCTATCAACAGTGAGGGTTTGACTGTGGTTTTGGCACAATAAAAGACAACACATAGCATTTGAAATGTATGTTGTCCTGTTTTTGAGTTCAGAAGGGCAAGGTATGAGAGAGGGTCGCTTTGTGTCGCAACCAAGCTACTTATGGAGGAGGGACCGCCACAGGTTTAACTGCCCTGCACTGTGACTGCTCTTACTACGCCTGATATAGAGTATTGTGTACTATTCGAAAAAGATCGGGAGGATTTCATATGAAGTGGAAGCAAAACGAGTCCGAGGACGTCATCAGCACCGCTGGAATTCACGATGGAGATGGAGTCATCACCCGCCGCAGGTTCTTCCTCGAGGAAACGCGACTTCCCGTGCGCATCGAAATATGGGAACTGCCACCGGGGGCGAGCGAGGGCTCTCACATACATGACGGCGACAACACCCTGGAAGAGTTCTACTACTTCCTCTCCGGGCAGGGCGTAATGTGGATGGGAGAAGAGGAGCTGCCGGTAGGACCGGGAGACGCCGTGATGGCGCCTCCCGGTGTCGATCATGGTTTTCGCTGTTCAGGTGACGAGACCCTCAAGCTGGTCATCGCATGGGGCGTGCCCCTGGACAAAGATTAGGCTGGTTACCTGAACCTAAAAGACCAGCGAGAAGAAGAAGATGCCAAGGAAGATGACTATGATGAGTGGAATGGCAGCGGCAATCAATATGACGAAGAATGCGCGCCATGTCGAGGTGTAGTCCAGGCTCTGCCTGACAGCGACCACCATGGCTGCTATCTGCCAGATGAAACTCAAAAGAGCTATGAGCCCACCCACCGCAGGGATGAATACTAGAATTCCAAGGATACCCGGAGTCTGAGCGAATCCGGTACATCGAGCGAGTTGCCCCCAATCGGCCTCAGTACTCTTCGACTTAAGAATAGTTGTGCCAATCAAAAGGACTAAGAGCGCCCAGACAGCCCAGAACACGATTCCTCGTATTACGCCGAAGAGCAATCCGCCCACCAGGGTGGTGTCTCCATTCAGAATGCCACCGATTGCGTTGGCAATGGCAACTATGATTACGACGAGCAGCGCCTGAATCGTAGCGCTACTATCTCTCTCAACCTCTTCGTAGGTGTCTGAACTCAACCGGGCTGCGCCCAACATCCTGCCTATCATCGGTTAGCCCTCCTCTCAGATATGACGGATCCGTTACGCACGAGGTTAGTGAAATCCCACGCGCAGATATGGTAGCGCATGGAGCAGTGGTTATGTGGTGTCAGGGAAAGTGATTGGGGATATACTTGAGAAAAGAATTTAACTTGATCAGAGTCTGGTGTCACTAGGAGCGCAATATTGTCCGTCTTCAACTCTGCCTCTCTCAGGACCACTGTGCAGGGCGCCATTGAACAAGGTCAGATTGGCAGGCCTGCATCGCTGCGCCTGACGGTTCATGGTCCGGGCGGTGAAGACGATCTTCAAAGCCTCGAATCTGACGTACGCGATCTGACCAGCGCCTGGTTCGGCGGGCCCAGCGAGTCCGAATACGTCACCGGTGGCCCTGGGGGACCGTCAATAATCGCCCTCAAGTGGCCAGGAGGTCAGTCTGCGATCCTGTCGATCAGCACGGGTGCCGGTCGGACTGGAGGCAACCTTGTGCTGCTGGGCTCAAACGGGGCTATCTATCACGACATCGATCCGGCCCCCTCCGACAACGTCCGAGTCGCCGGTACTGGAGGCGAGTAGATGGCTAAGTACGGTGTAGTCGCGGTCGGTGGCAACAGGACCCACCAGGAAAGTTACGCTCGCGAGTTCGCCTCTGATCCTCGCTGCGAACTCATCGCCGTTGCTGACGAGCCCGGACTCCCGGAGTACAGGGAGGGGCTGAACAGGCTGCTGGCGAGCGAACTGGGTGTGCCGTATCTCTCTCTTGATGAGGCTCTGGCCCGAGAGGGCGTGCACATAATCGACAACTGCGCGGATGTCGAGCGAAGGGCAAGAGTCGCTCTGAAGACTCTCGAGGCCGGTAAGCACCTCTACATGGACAAGCCTCTGGCCGCCTCGGTTGAAGAAGCTCACACTATCGCGGATGCGGCCGACAGGTCCGACGTGACGACCCAGATGTTCACCCAGGTGACGACCAGCTGGGCGCAGGCGGCGAAGTCGGCCATCGAATCCGGGCGTACGGGTGAAGTCCTTGCGATTCACTGCGACATGCTGATGGCAAAGGGCAAGCCTGGAAGCGTCGACCATGGGATCGTCAGGCAGGAGAAGCCCAGCGACGGTCGCTTCACTCACGTAGAGGCCAAACGTGAGCTGTTCGATATGGGCGTATATCCGATTGCGCTGGTGCACTGGCTGAGCGGCGTTCGTGTGAAGACGGTGTACGGTATTACCGGCAACTACTTCTTCAAAGAGCACGCCGATCTTGATATTGAGGACTACGGGGCGCTTACTCTTACGCTGGACAGTGGCCAGGTGGCGAGTATTACGAGCGGCAGGATTGGCTTCACCAGCCACCCTCGTGGAGGTCTGCTGCGCATCACCCTCGTAGGGGAGAACGGCATCTTCACGTTCAGCGAGTCAGACCCGCACATTGAGATCTGCAACGACCAGCCACCGTTCGAAATGCCGCTGGTGCATCCCTTCGACCCAATGAGCATGTGGGCGTCGACAGCCAGCGAGATGCAGCACATGCCCAAGGACCGCAGGGTACCTCTGGCTGTCGGTGTGCAGGGCCGCGACATAGCAGCGTTCGTCGACTGCCTGGAGTCTGGAGAGCGTCCACAGGTTACGGTCCGGGACGCCGCGCACGTTATCGAGGTCATCATGGCCGGGTACGAGTCTGCCTCGGCAGGGGAGCCGGTCGACCTGCGCTAGCAACTCCGGGAACATTTCCTCGTCAGGTTGCGTCTGTATAGATGTGACGAGCGAAATCGCGGTCAGAGAGGTGCCCGGATGTTCAACAGAACGAAGACAGTGCTACGTTCAGACATAGTTGCCCTGCTTGTGTTCCTGCTGGTTTCTGCGTGCCAAAGCCAACTTGTCCCGGCGAACTCCACGCTTGAATTGCCGTCGGGCAAGGAGCCTAACGCCTCGGTGAGCGGCGGCGTGACGTACAGGGAGAGAATCGCTCTTTCGCCTGATGCCAAACTCGTGGTCGAGATTCGTGATGTGTCCTACGAGGACGCAGCGGCACCGTTGATCGCGCGCCAGACCATAGCAGGTCCGGGACAGGTGCCCATCGAGTACAAAGCCGGTTACAAGCGCGATGACATAGACTCACGGAGCCTTTACTCCGTGAGCGCGAGGATCGTCGAGTCGGACGGTCGACTGGCATTCACCAACGACACTGCGCACGATGTGATCACTCGGGGCAATCCGAACAATGTGGATATGGTGCTTGTGCTGGTCCAGCCGCCTCCTGATACGGTCGGAGACAACGAGGACTGGCGCACTTGGGTGGAGGTTCCTGCCCGAGTGATCCGTGCCAACCTCATACCCAATGAGAGGGAGCAGTTCCTGAGAATCGAGTATTACCAGTCCACGATCGAAGGATGTGCGCGTCGGGGAAGTAAGTCCCTGCAGGTTAACGAGTATGACATCGTTGCCACCGTAACACTGATGCAGCCTCCGCAGACCTCTTGGGCAATACCATGTGAAGACGAGGTGGTCCAGTTGGACGAGATTGAACCCAAAGTTGAGCCTCTCGAACCTGCCCGGACCTATCGAGTTATTGTCAACGATCAGGTTCTCACAACCCTGACCGTCCCCGATCCAGAACTGGGGTTCACCCACATCGCCGAGTCTCCGATCGAGAATGCAGAGATCAGGCCCCGCGACGGCGCGTCCGGCGAGTACGAACTCCTGGTGGTCTCCGGTCTGTCAAAGGGCAGCAGTTGCTCGCAGTTCAACGGGTACGAAATTCGCCGGAGCGAGTACGACACGGTCGAGGTGACGGTCACGCACCACGAGGTCTCAGACCCGATGGTAGCCTGCACCGCAGACTACCCCATAGTGGAAACGACCGTCCCACTCGGCTCCGACTTCGAACCCGGCGTGGAGTACACTGTTGTGGTCAACTCAGATATCTCGGAGAAGTTCGTCGCCCAGGTAGGTCAAGGCCGTAGCCCTCCCTGGGTCCACGACAGGAGTGATTCAATGACTCATACTCAGGACTTTCAAGGCAAGGTCGCCATCGTAACTGGAGCGGGCCGAGGTATGGGGAGGGCAGTAGTTCTGAGACTGGCGGCCGCTGGTGCTAGTGTGGCCGTCAATGACCTGCGCTCCGAAGATGCTCAACGGGTTGCTGATGAGCTGACAGACAGCGGCACAAAGTCTGTGGCAGTGCAAGGCGACGTCACCAAGTCATCGGACGTGCGTCGCATGGTAGACAGCACCGTGGACACTCTTGGCGCCGTCCACATCCTCATCAACAACGCGGGAGTTCTGAGGCCGACGCCTGTAATCGACATCGAAGAGGACGAGTGGGACTTCGTAGTCGGCGTCAATCTGAAAGGGACGTACCTGTGCAGCCGTGCCGTCCTGCCTACTATGAGGAGCCAGGGTTGGGGACGGATCGTGAACTTCTCGTCGACCGCTGGGAAGAACGTCAGCACCGTCGGCGGGGCGCACTACACCGCGGCCAAGGCCGGAATCCTGGGCTTCACTCGGCATCTCGCCAAGGAGGAGGCCGCCTACGGCATAACTGTCAACTCTGTCTGCCCAGGCCTGATCGACACCGAGATGGTGCGAGATACGATCTCCGAAGATCGCGCCGACGCCTACGCGGCCAGCTTTCCAATTCAGCGACTCGGGGAGCCGGAAGAGGTGGCCGAGCTGGTGGCTTTCCTAGCATCCGACAGGGCTTCCTACATCACCGGAGCATCGCTGGACATCAACGGCGGCGACCTGATGATCTAGGGGTTCTGCGTACCGGTCGAATGGCCAGTCACGGCTCTCCTGCGAACTGGTCAGGCTGTTCCATGAACGTTCAAAGTCATGTAGTGCTCATTGACCTTGTCGAAATCCGATGATCGCATATAAGAGTTGCGCGACTATTTGCAACGCAATACTATAGCCGCTAACAGAATAGTACGATTTTCCGAAGGAAATACTCAGAATCTTCGGAAGTCCTTCCAAAAGCAGTTAGGGACACCAGGTCGGATTACGTGGTAGACGAAAAAAGGCAGGAGCTCGAAGCTCGGTTCTTCCAGGTGGCGGAGCAGCTAAACCGCCAGATTCACAGTGGGCACATGGACGAGTGGGAAGGTCTGGAAATGACCATTCCCCAGATAAGGACGCTCGTCCTCCTGGAACGCATGGGGCCGGTGCGGATGACGGACATTGCCATCTACATCGGGAGGGCCCTTTCCGCAACGACCACCGTCGTGGACCGGCTGGTTGAAAAGGAGCTGGTCGACCGCATATCTGATACTAACGACAGAAGACTCGTAATGTGCGAGTTGACCAAAACGGGGCAACAGGTACTTGAACGCTTCTGGCGTATCGAACGGGATCGCCTCCAGATGGTTGCCGACCTGATGGATGACAGGGAACTTGCGCGAGCGGTAGATGGACTGGAGCTGGTCAGCAACGCGGGTGGTGAGATACTCAGGGCCCTGGCAGCCATGCAGATTACCGACTGAGCGATGCTCTGAATTGCCCGATGTCGGCCACTAGTCACGCGGTCTACGTTCTCTAAAGACTCCTGCAAGAGTCATTCTCTCAGGGTAAATTACCTAATGCGTGACACCTTGGCGGGGTTTTCCATGCCCAGCACTGCAAAACTCATTGTGTCTGGGGCCGGATTAGTTTATAAACTGACTGAATCGCACTTCTGTAACAGCCCCATGACACGTATAGAGGTCTTATGAATCACAGAAAACCCAGCTTCACCTTGTGTCTCTTGCTGTTGGCCATCGCACTCCCTGCACTGCTGCTTGCCTGCGACCAAGCCGACGAGGGGCTATCCCGAGAGATTGTCGAGGAGATAGCCCGCGCCGAGATTGCCAGCTTCCCGGAACCTGACGTCTTCGGCCTATCGCGGGATGAAGTGGGTGAGATTGTAGATGAGAAGATCGCTAGTATGCCCCAACCTGAGACCGGCCTGGACCGCGATGAAGTAGAAGCTATCGTACAGTCCGCCATGAGAGGTCTGCTTGTTCCCAGGCGAAGCCTCACCCGTGTGGAAATAGAAGAGATCGTTCAGTCTGAGATTGACAGGATCCCAGATCCCGAGCCGGGTTTGACTCGTGAGGAAGTGGAAGAGATCGTGCAGTCGGCCATAGCGGACATTCCGAAGCCCGAACCAGGGCTGACTCGTGAGGAAGTGGAAGAGATCGTTCAAACGTTGATGGCTGATTCAAACTGACGTCAACGAACCCCTTAATGGGGAGCCAGAATCCGGGAGTTCTTGGCTGACGAGAGGGGATGGACAGGTGTTCGGTGCGATCTGGTACGACTAAAGGGCTATAGTGACCGCCTCCCGTGTTATTCTGCCTGCCTTTGATGTTGCATCCAGGCTGCGGTACAATCGCTCCGCTTAGTTGGGGGGAGCTGGCACCCTTGGGAGTTGAGCGATGTACTTCGACTGGCGTCTATACGGACTAACTCGTGGCGTGAGACTCAGGATCCTGTTCGCAGCGGTCCTTGGTCTGATTGCAGTAGGCGCCGGGGTCGCAAGACTGGCGATCTCAGGGGTTGTGATCTACAGGGTCCTGTCGGGACAGGCCAGCTTCTCAGCACTCTTCCTCCCGCTCTCCATTATCGCAGTACTGATAGTCGTTCGCGGCCTGTTCCAGTACTGGCAATACGCGGTAAGCCACCACACAGCCAACGTCGTCAAGATCAACCTTCGTCGCGACGTGTACGAGCACGCACTGAGGCTGGGTCCGGGATACTTCGACCGTAACCGGACGGGCGATGTCGTACTTACGCTGGTCGAGGGGATAGAACGCCTGGAGACGTTCTTCGGCCAGTACCTGTCACAGATCATAGTGTCGGCGATTGCGCCTATAGCGATATTCGCCTACATGGTGACGCTGGACGTCTACATCGCCATCATCTTCCTGGTGTTTGCCTTCCTCACACTTGCCGTCCCGGCCATGTTCTATACGTGGAACCGGGACAGCAGCTTCAGGCGTCGCCAGTCCTACGGCGAACTTGGAGCCGACTTCCTCGACAGTGTGCAGGGTCTTGCGACTCTCAAGTCGTTCGGACAGAGTGAGAGCCGGGGCAGGGCGCTGGCCGAGCGCGCTCAGAATCTGTACAGAAGCACTATGGGCGTCGTGGCCGCCAACGGAGCGACGAGCGGAGCCTCGATCTTCTTCATGGCGATTGGCGCAGCCGTCGCACTGGCCGTGGGGGCAGTCAGGGTCAGCAACGGCGACATGGAACTCCGCCCCCTGCTGATCGTGCTTATGCTCGGCGTGGAGATCTTCAGGCCGATGCGCGAGCTGACTAACCTGTATCACCAGGGGATGACGGTGATCTCATCGTCCCAGAGCGTATTCGCGATCATGGACGAAGCGGTCTCGGTGGTGGAGTCCGAATCGGCCCTGAGTGGCACAACTCCTGATCTCAGGCCGGAGGTCTCATTCGAGAGTGTGACGTTCGGCTACGAAGGCGGACACAGGCAGGCGCTGCACGATGTCTCGTTCGGTCTGCGCGAGGGAGAGACTCTCGGAGTGGTGGGAGCGAGCGGGGCAGGGAAGTCGACGCTCGTATGGCTGATGTATAGGTTCTACGACCCACAGGCAGGATCGATCAAGCTGGGTGGACATGACCTGCGTGATTTGCCCCTCGACACTATCAGGGACAGCATATCTGTCGTCACGCAGGACACATACATGTTCCACGGGACGGTTGCGGAGAACCTGCGATTCGGAAAACCGGGCGCGACCCAGCAGGATCTCGAGGAGGCCGCTCGGGCAGCAAACGCGCATGAATTCATTTCACATCTGCCGCACGGTTACGACACCGTGGTCGGAGAGCGGGCCGTCCGGCTGTCGGGTGGTCAGAGACAGCGGCTTGCCATTGCGAGAGCGGTTCTCAAGGACGCACCGATCCTGCTGTTGGACGAGGCCCTGTCCAGCGTTGACGCAGAGAACGAAACGGTCATCCAGGTAGCGCTCGACCGCCTGATGGAGAACAGGACGACACTCGTCATAGCGCACAGACTGTCCAGCGTCATCAATGCAGACCGCATCCTGGTGCTGGATGAGGGTCGAACCGTCGAGATAGGATCGCACAACGAGCTAATGGCCGCAGATGGGATATACGCCGGCCTGATGCGACAGCAAACAGAGATCGGAGCCGGGGAGGTTGTCACTGTCGACAGGCATCAGGCACGTCCCAATGAGTCTTCCGACCACGAGCCGGACCTTTCCCAATTCGCGGCCGGCCACGGACATCACCACCCGCCGCCGTCAGCGTCGGCGGAGGACGAACAGGTCAACCTTAGGTCACTCAACGTCTGGATTCGACTGTTCGGACTGGTCCGACCTGTCAAGTTCCAGTTCCTGATCACGCTTGTGCTGGGAATGCTTCATCACGGGTCGGTCATTGTGCTCGGCGCGTTGAGCGCGCTTCTGGTCGGGGCGGTGTTCCGTGACGAGCCATTGACCACTCTCGTTGTACTCGTGTGCATCTTCGCTCCTCTCTCGTCGCTGCTGTTCTACCTGGAATCGTGGCAGGCTCACGACATGGCGTTCCGGCTCCTGGCTAGAATGCGAATCGACCTCTACAACAAGCTGGAGCCGCTTGCGCCGGCCTACATGGTGAGGCGCCGGTCGGGAGACTTCGTCAGCGTCGTCGGAGGAGATGTCGAGACAGTCGAGTACTTCTTCGCACACGCCATCTCGCCGATGATCGTCGCAATTCTAATACCGGGCGGATTGCTTGTGGCGCTGGCATTCATAGCGTGGCCAATTGCTGCCGTGCTGGCCCCATTCCTCATTGCAGTGGCCGTCAGCCCCTACTTCGCTAACACTCGCATCGAACGACTCGGAGACGAGATTAGGGAGCGCATGGGTGATATCCATGCCTTCATGGTCGACAGCATCCAGGGGATGCGTGAGATCTCGGCATTCAGACGCGGGCCTGACCGAAACGACGAGCTGACCCATAAGGGCTGGGACTACGCCGGCCACCTGGTCCGATTCCAGAAGTCCCAGGCTTTCCAGATTGGCTTCATGGAGGCCATGATGGGGCTTGGAGGCCTCGCGGTCCTGGCTATGGGTGTGTGGCTGGTGCTCGACGGGCAGATCGAGCGAACTTACCTGCCCTTGGTGAGCGTGCTGGCTCTGGCTTCATTCAGTCCGGTCACGGAATTGGCTCGCACCATGAAGCAGATGATGGAGACGCTCGCCGCCTCCCGCAGGATACTTGCAGTCCACGACGAAGAAGTGCAGGTACAGGACGGTCCCGGAGTGTCTAGTGAGGCCGCCGAGCAGATTTCCCAGACTCCTTCTATCAACTTTGAGGACGTTGAGTTTGCTTACTCCCAGGGGGACCCGCAGGCGCTTAACGACGTCTCATTCGAGATCGGGTCGGGACAGACCGTGGCGGTCGTGGGCCGGTCCGGTGCCGGCAAGACCACCAGCGCATACCTCATGATGCGGTTCTGGGACCCGGACCGGGGTAGAGTCTCGCTGGAAGAGTACGGTCTCGAGCAGTTCCGACTCGACGATCTGCGGAGCCGAATCGCCCTGGTTGCACAGGACACGTACCTGTTCAACAACACAATCCGCGAAAACATCCGACTCGGTCGCCCTGACGCGACTGACTTCGATGTCGAAGAGGCCGCGGGGCAGGCGAACGCGGCAGAGTTCATTGGGTCTTTCCCAGAGGGTTACGACACACTGGTTGGGGAGCGGGGAATGCAGCTGTCGGGCGGTCAGAGGCAGAGGATAGCGATTGCCCGCGCAATCCTCAAGAACGCGCCGGTGCTGGTCCTGGATGAAGCGACCTCGCACCTGGATGCCATCAGCGAGGCAACAGTCAGGGATGCGCTGAACAGACTCATGGAGGGGCGCACAACTGTAGTGATTGCTCACAGGCTGTCAACGATTCGCGACGCCGACAACATCCTTGTTCTCGACGATGGGCAGGTAGTAGACCAGGGGACTCACGCGCAACTCATCGAGCGGGGCGGCTTGTATGCACAGCTTGTGTCAGCCCAGGTGGTGGGAACGGGGACCGGAGCGCAGGACTAGCTTCGCAGCGCTGGGCTCGCGCCCGCGGCGGGAAGTCTAGTGACCGTTGCGTGACGCTGGCAGCGCTTCGTCGATGGCGGCGTAGTTCATCTTGTACAGGTGAGCGTAGAGGCCGTCCTTCTCCATAAGCTGATCGTGGTTGCCGACCTCCATCACCTCTCCGAAGTTCAGGACGACGATCTTGTCTGCCCCCCGAATCGTGGAGAGCCTGTGGGCGATAACCACGGCTGTGCGGTCCTTGAGCAGCTCCTCGAGTGCCCGTTGGATGAGGACCTCGGTGTAGCTGTCGATGTTGGCAGTGGCCTCGTCGAGGATCAGGATCCTCGGGTTGGCTACGATGGCACGCGCAAAGCTGAGTAGCTGTCGCTGGCCGACGCTCAGGTTGACGCCGCGCTCCGCGAGGAACGTGTCGTACCCATCTTGAAGTGCCTCAATGAAGTCGTGGGCGCCCACGGCCTGTGCCGCCGCGATCATCTGCTCGTCCGTGGCTTCGATGTGGTTGTACTTGATGTTCTCCCTGACTGTCCCAGAGAAGAGATAGGGCTCCTGGAGGACCATGCTCATCTGGTTGGCCAGGCTGCCTCTTACAACTTTGCGAACGTCGTAGCCGTCAACTGAGACTGTGCCCCGGCCCTGGTCGACGTCGTAGAAACGCGACATCAGACTGATCAGGGTGGTCTTGCCCGCCCCTGTTGGTCCTACGACTGCGACGACTTCGCCGGGTTCGATGTGGACGTTTACGTCTTTCAGTACGTCCTCACCTTCCACGTAGCTGAAGCTGACGTCCTTGAACTCGATCTCTCCCCGGATTGCCGGAAGACTGGTGGCGTCGTCGGTGTCGACCAGGTCAGGTTCCCAGTCGAGCAGATCGAAGATGCGAGATCCTGAGGCCATCGAGCGCTGGAGCTGCGTGTACATCATGGTGAGGTTGCGGATGGGATCGAAGAATCGCTGGATGTACAGGATGAAGGCGATCAAAACACCAACCTGCAGGCTTCCTCCTCCAATCATCCTGGCGCCGAAGAAGATGGCAAGTCCAATGGCTACGGCAGTCAGGATGTCCACGACGGGAAGCAGACCGGCTGACAGCCTGCTCGCACTCAGATTCGCCTCACGGTGGTCGACGTTCAGTCTATTGAAGTTACCCAGGTTCATGTCCTGTCGGTTCATGGACTGGACAACGCGAACGCCCGTGATGTTCTGGTTGAGTTCGCCGTTTACAATCGCTATGGTTCGCCGGACTTCTACGAACGCCCTGCGCATAAGAGGCTGCCAGATCACCATGGTTAGTATGAGCAATGGCAGCACAACCATCGTGATCAGGCCAAGCTGAACGTCGAGAATCAGCAGCGCGACGATGATTCCAATCAGGCCGAGAAGCTCTCCCAGCGTCATGACCACGAGAGCGGCGAACTCCTGCAGCTGGCCGACGTCTCCCTGTACCCGGGACATCATGCGGCCCACTTCGGTCCTGTCATAGAAAGAGACCGACTGCTTCTGGACATGGTGGAAGACGTCACGTCGCAGGTTGTAGAGAATACCCTGGCCAACCTTCTCCATTGAGAACTGCATCACGAAGTTCATTACCCAGTTCACCGCTGCAATGACGATGAACAGGACGAACATCCAGGTCAGGCCGGTGTAGTCACCGAACTCTATGAAGTCGTCGATGGCATAACCGATCAGCCATGGAATCGCGACCTGCGTGCCAGTGTAGATGAGCATCGCTATCGCCGAAATGATGGCGAGCTTCTTGAAAGGCAAAATGTACGGCAGCAACCTGTAGACGACTCGCTGGTCGTAAACGGAGCCGAACATCTCCTCATCGGGATGTCCACGACGGGCGCTGCCGCCACCAAATCCCATTCCGCCGCCCATCATCATGGGAATGCAGTCCTTAAGTGGGTCTTTTGAGTTCGAAAGATAGGCATGGCGTTACTCAGCTTCCTGACGCAGGGATTGGGGACTCGATCTCGCGCATAACCTCTTCCTGTGGTCGAAGCTGCAGATCGTAGATCTCCCTGTAGAGTCCGTTGTAGTCTACGAGCTCATCGTGGGTGCCCTGCTCAGCTATCTGGCCGTCCTTCATTACGATGATCTTGTCAGCTCGGTGAACCGTGCTCAGTCGGTGGGCGATCACGAAGGTCGTTCTACCTTCCATCACCGATTCCATCGCCATCCTGATCTGCGACTCCGTCTGCGCGTCGACGCTGGATGTCGAGTCGTCGAGAATGAGTACCGGCGGATCGAGCAGCACGGCGCGGGCAATCGACATTCGCTGACGCTGTCCGCCGGACAGCGTTGAACCTCGCTCACCAACGTGAGTGTCGTATCCGTCGGGCAGCGACTCGATGAACTCGTGCATCTGCGCGATCTTGGCAGCCTGTTCGATCATCTCCTGGGTTGCGTCAACATTGCCGTATGCGATGTTTTCACGGATCGAGGTGGTGAACAGGAATACGTCCTGCTGCACGATGCCAATGTTGCGTCTCAACGACTCGAGAGTGACGTTGCGAATGTCGGAGCCATCGATCGAGATCCAGCCGCCTGTTGAGTCATAGAATCGCGGTATCAGGTTGACCACGCTGGTCTTGCCACTTCCTGGCGGGCCCAGCAAGGCAACGACCTCGCCAGGTTGTGCATCCAGGTTCACCCCTCTCAGGACGCGCCTGGTGTGATCGTAGCTGAAGGTAACGTTGTGGAATCTGACCCGACCGCGAGGCCGGCGCAACTCGCGGGCGTTTTCCTCTTCCTGGACAGGTGACTTGGCGTCCAGGATCTCGAAAAGTCGCTGGCCTGCAGAAGCGGCGCGTGCGTAGGAGTTGACGAGCCATCCGGCCATGCGGACCGGCATCTGCAGCATCTGGAGGTAGAAGATGAACTCAGCGAGCTCGCCTACTGTCATTTCCCCGCCGATGACGCGCCTTCCACCAAAGAAGAGAATGAGTCCCATTGCCAACAAGAAGGTGAAGAGCATGAAGGACGTGCTGGAAGCACGCATCTTCTCTGCTTCGATGTAGTGTTCGGCTACTTCCTGGTTGCGACGTTCGAACTTAGACTCTTCGTGTGACTCTGCGGCGAAAGCCTTTACGACGCGGATTCCAGTGAAGTTCTCCTGGAGGACCGTGCTCATTTCGGCCATCTTTTCCTGGACGATGAGCCAGATGTTGCGCATCTTCAACCTGATCATCGCGGAGTAGATCATCACTACCGGCATGAAGCTGGCGCTAATCAGTCCCAGCCGCCAGTCCTTTATGAACAGGATTGCGCCTACGACGACGAACAGGGCTAGGAAATACGGTGTCCGCACCAACCCCATGTTGATGAACATGCGGATGTTTTCGACGTCCGTGATCGCCCGAGACATGAGGGCGCCGGTGTGATACCTGTCATGAAACCCGAAACTCATGTGCTGCACGTGGTTGTACATTGAGTTCCTGATGTCGTAGGAGACCATCTGGGATAGAGCCTCTCCCAGGTATGTCTGGAAGAATGACAGCACTCCCCTGATGGCACTCAGCCCCAGGATGATCAGGACGATCGTCACGATGCCATCCTGGGTAAAGGTGCCGGACTCGAACATCTCTTTTACTTCGTCCACAGCCTGCCCCATGTACCTGGGCATCAGCACGAACGAAATAAGCGCTCCTACCATGCTTGTGTAGGCCCCAATGAGCCTCCACTTGTGGCGGAGCGCGATACCGATAATGCGGGCGATTTCTATCATAGAGTTTACGCTGGGCGCGATCCTCCTCGCCAAGCTCCGGGAGAGGAACGCGTCCCCTAGCGAAACTGTTTCACCTGCCTCTAGCGGTGCATTGTACTACCCTTGTATGGGGTCAATGCAAGGTTAACACCAAGTCAAATTCCAAAAATTGGTTTCAGTAATCTATTTATGTGTGTACGAGAAACGTCCCCAGGTGGCGGGCAGAACAGAAGTAGGGGGCGATTACTCGTAGCGCAGGGCGTCGATGGGGTGGAGCCTTGCGGCCCGCATCGCGGGATATATCCCGAAGAAGAGGCCGATGCCGATAGATACTCCCAGCGCCAGTATCGTGACCTGGATGTCCAGGGAGGTTTCCAACGTCGGACCGCCAAGAAACTCCTGTCCGTTCATCGCCATTGTGATTAGACCACCAAGTGCGAGCCCCGCCAGTCCGCCGCCGAAACTGAGCACGGCGGCCTCCGTCACGAACTGCAGCATGATGTCGCGACGCTTCGCGCCCATTGCCTTGCGGATGCCGATTTCACGCGTGCGCTCGGTCACGGTGACGAACATGATGTTCATAATTCCGATACCGCCGACGAGGAGGCTGATGGCGGCGATGCTGCCGAGAAAGATCGTGAACGCCCCGATCGCACTCTCGATCGCTTGCAGCGCCTGCTCCTGTGTTGTGATGGTGAAGTCGTCAGCTTCGACGATGCGGTGGCGCAGCCGGAGGATGTCCCTGATCTCTCGTTCCGCACTCCCCGCGACCTCGCTGGATGCCGCCTGAACGCTGATGCTTCCGACCTGGATCTCCCCCCTGGAGTTGGGGTGGAAGTTGAGACGGTAGTGGGCCGTGGTCAGGGGGATCATTATGTTTCGGTCCAGGAAACCGAAGAACCCACCCTCCTTGCTCTCCAGCACCCCGATGATAGTGAACGGCTTGCCATTGAGCTTGATGGTCTGACCTACCGGACTTCGAAGTCCGAACAGCGACTCCGAAATTCCGGCGCCCAATACAGCGACGGAAGCTGAGTCGCGTACATGGACTGGTGAGATGAATTCGCCCTGCTCAGCGACGTAGAGGCGCACATCGTCGTAGTCGGCCGTTACTCCCAGGATGGTAGTGTCGTCCGAACTCCTCCCGTATTCGACACGAGCCCAGGTGTTGATCTCCGGTGCGACGGCGACCACAGACGGCGCGCTGACAGGGTCTAGTAGGGCATAGGCGTCGTTCAGCGTCAGGGTGGCTTCATCTCCGCCAGAACCGAAGAATGCACCGAATCCGTCGCCATCGCTCGAGCCTGGGGTAACGGTGATCAGGTTGGTACCAAGCGATTCGAACTCCGACGTGATCGACTTCTGCACTCCCTGCCCGAGAGAGATGAGTACGATCACGGCAGTTACGCCGATCACAATGCCAAGCAGGGTAAGTGCAGCTCGGAGCTTGTTCGACGCCAGCGAAGACAGCGCCGTGAGCATTATGTCGAGGGGGTTCACGCTGTGGAAGACTCCGCGGACTCCAGTGGGGCTTGCCCGACACCTGGCCTTGCGCCGCCTGGCCAAGGCTCTGCGCCAGGGGACCAGGTGTCCCTGTGGCTGTCACCTACGATCCGACCGTCCAGCATCGAGATAATCCGGTTGGTTTCCGCGGCTATGTCGAACTCATGCGTCACGATCATCAGGGTCAGTCCCTGCTCGCGGTTGAGGTCCTTGAGCAGAGTCATGATCTCCTCGCTGGACGTGCTGTCCAGGTTCCCGGTTGGCTCATCTGCCAGCATGATACTCGGCTCCTTGACCAGAGCTCTGGCTATGCCCACACGTTGCTGCTGGCCACCTGACAGCTCGGTTGGCTTGTGGTTGGCCCGGTCGCCAAGCCCGACCATCTCGAGCGCGTCCAGCGCGCGGCGCCTTCGGTCTGGGCCGCTGTTGTACATCAGCGGTAGCTCGACATTTGCTCGAGCCGTTAGCCTGGGAAGCAGATTGTAGGTCTGGAAGACGAAGCCAATCTGCCTGCCACGGATCTCCGAGAGGCGGCTGTCCGACATCGTGCTTATGTCCTGACCGTCAAGCTCATAGCGTCCGCTGGATGGAGCATCGAGGCAGCCCACGACGTTCATGAGCGTCGACTTGCCCGAGCCAGAGGGGCCGATTACGGCGACCATCTCGCCTTCTTCGATCTCCAGGGAGACTCCCTGCAGGGCGCCCACTTCTACCTCACCCATCCTGTATATCTTCGTGACTTCTTCCAGTGTGATCAGGGACATTCTTTTGAATCCTAAGGTACTGCTATAGATTGCGCCGTCAGGGGCCGCCGTTATCATCTCCGTTGTCTTCAGAGAAGAACTGCACGTCCTGACCCTCTGGCGCTACAGCGACCACCATGTCTCCCTCGTTCAGGCCTTCGGTAACGACGGTCCAGAAATCATCGCTGTTTCCGAGTGTGACTGGGGTTTCAACTGACTCCTCGTTGACCATTAGATGAACAATGGGGTCGTCGAAACTGCCTCGAATGGCATTTACGGGTATCAGGAGAACGTTAGTCTCCTTACTGAGAACTATGGAGGCAACGGCGCTCAGCCCCTCCGGCGCCTTCATGTCCGCTGGAAGTTCTATTTCGACGCGGACAGGGTAGCTTACGACTCCTCCCTGTCCTCCCTGCTGTTCCACGGGTTCCGCGCCGACGAACGATACTACGCCAACCAGGGACTGATCGGGCAGTGCATCCATCTTCACTTCCGCTTCTACACCCAGCTCGATCAGGAGGACATCTATCTCGTCTACAGACCCGTCAACCTCCACGAGTCCGGTGTCTACCAGCACGGCCACCACGTCATTCGCCTCGATGTCCTCTCCCTCTTCGGCGTTCACACGGGAGATGAAGCCGTCCGATGGTGCTCGTAGCCCTGACGCGTCCGTGAGTCGTTCCTGGGACTCTTCGAGCAGCGTCTGCGCTGCCTCCAACTTGGCAGTCATAAGGTCCAGGTCGACTGGGTCCGGGTCATTGAGAAGCTCGTCCAGGTCCTCCTGTCGCTGATCGAGAGTCAGCCGCGCCACTTCGACAGCATGGGATGCGGCGGGGTAGTCGTCCCGACCCTGTCCCGAAAGGAGTTCAGCCTGCTGGTCTTTCAGGTCATCCAGGTTCGCGCGAGCAGCCTCTACTTTCGCGGTGAGATCCGCAGCCGCAGCGGTGCCAGATGACTCGGTCAGTTCTGCATAACGATCTCGCGCGTCTGCGAGAGTCGCGCGGGCAACCTCGATATCTCGTAGGTCGGCGGTAATTTCCAGCCTGTCAGATGGGTCGGTCAGGTCCGCGAGACTCTTCCTGGCGTCATTGAGGTCCTCCTCGGCGACCTTAGCAGCCGACTGCAATTGCGCCAACACGACGGGGTCAACGGGTTCGGTGAGATCTTCGATGCGGTCCTCTGCTGCTTCGATTGCCAACTGTGAGGAGTCTATTCTTGCCTGCGCTGCAGCGAGGGCGTTGAGTGCATCGGCGTCGGCCCTCGCTCTGCTGTCGATAGCCTCTTGGTAGGCATCACCTGCTGAGCGAAACTCCTCCTCGATGCAGATAGTGCCACGCGGAGGGAGATCGTTGCGATCGCATGTGGTTTCCAGGTCTTGTCTCGAAAAGTGCAGCCATATGTGGACCTGGGATTCGTTCCACATCGTGTCGGGATCATCTGCAGGAATCGATTCGCCGAACGCCAGTCCGGTACCGCGATTCGAAGTCGCGAACAGGGATGCAAGATCGACACCGAAACCCTCTAGGGCCATTTCGTAGTCGGGGTCAAGCGATTCCCCCAGCATGACGATACCTAGCCACTTGGTGAAGGTGTCAGCATAGGCTTGCCCGGCTTCATCCCGTGCAGTCTGCGCGTTGTCGGCATTGACCTCGCCATCGCGCTGGGCTACCTCATAGTCCGTCATGGCATTGGCGAAGTTGGTCCTGCCTGCTTCTAGGTCCTGTCGCGCATTATCAAGATCTCTCGATACATCTTCATCGTTGATACCCGCCTCGTATCGTTCCAGGGCCTCTACCGCGTCCTGAAGAATAACCTCGGCCCTGGCTACTCTGTCAGTAGCGTGAGCGATCTCGAGTGCCGTAGGAGAATCTTCGAGGTCGGCGAGCGCAATCTCGGCTTCTACAACGCTGCGAGCGGCACTGGCAACGTCCAGATCGGATGGAGTCACCAGATCACCCAGGGCGTCCTCTGCATCTTCAAGCGCCTTTGCGGCGACCGCAACGCTGCCAGCCATATCGGTAATCTGCACATCTGTGGGGGCGAGTATCTCGCTGAGAGTCTCGTTGGCATCATCGAGCGCGTCCTGCGCCAGGGCAACTGACTGCCTTGCTTCTGCGACGGTTAGGTCAGGAGGCGTGATCAGATCGTTCATCTCCTCCTGGGCATCCCTGAGCGCGGCGTTTGCTTCAGTGACTTCCCGTTCGAGTCGCGCGATCGTCTCGGCATCGAGCCTTGCTACCACGTCGCCGGCCGAGACGCGCTCACCCTCCTTGACGAGTACCTCTGAGACCACACCCTGCGAACCGAAGGTCAAGTTCTCGCGTTCTGGAAAGCTGACGCTGCCGCTGACGGATATCTCATTTACAAGATCGCCCCGCCGTACAGCGACGACCTGCTGGTCTTCCTCAAGGTCTGTAGAGTCAGAGCTTGTTGCGTTGCGAATGACCAGCAATGCTATGCCCACGATAACAACAAGCCCTATGACCAAGGCGACCTTCTGCCAGCGCCTCAGTCGAGACAAGAGATTCATTGGGTGTACTCTCCAGATCGGTGAAGTATGGGTGTGGGCTTTGTATTACCGACCCGGACCGCGGTGAACCACCGGAAAGACCAGGTATGGACGACTATCAGGCGATTCAGCTTTCATGGCATGGATTATCATCCAGTACCGCAACTCAGTCTTTCTGAAGACCTGCTCCGCCCGGCGTCGGTCTTGTGGAGAGAGCCTTGAAAGTATGTGTCTGACCTTGGATCTGAAGACCTCGCGGTCCTGCTCCAGGCCTTGTACGAGACGCTCGGCCCTGGTCTGCCCTATCATGGCAGGCGGCCTGGCAGGCATCTCGATCGGATTCGCAACCACAGTGACCCCTGCATAACGCGCACAGCGGACCAGGTGATCGTTCATTCTCCGCATGGTGACGTCAGCCCTTGTGAACTGACCCCTCTCCATTAGCTTGCCGATCTCTGTGCCGCGGACCTCGGCGAGGTTCGCCTCGTAGTTTGCTCTGCCGTCGTCCGAACGAGGCAGCCTGCCTTCGACTATCTCCTTCGTGGTCTTCACCCAGTAGAGAGGCTCTCCCGGGACGGACTCGGACGATGCAGCAGTTGCCACGCCCGCTCCCATGACGAACACTAGTATGGACGCCAGGCCAACCGCGATCGGGCGAGCCACCGGGAGCCATCGGAATGAGAACCAGGCCATCCTGCGTCTTGGTGCAGCGGATCGCTGCTGCACTGCTTCAGAGAATCTCGCGAAGTTTCGAGCCCTGGCCTGTGGGTCGGGCCTGACTTCCTCTGCCGCGTTGATCGTGGCAAGGGCGACGTGAAGCAATGGCTCCAGATCGCCAGCCTGCTGAGGGTAGCGACGAAGACACTCGTGAATATCTTCACCCCTTACCAGTCGGTCGAGGCAGTCGTTAAGTGCTTCGCTGAACTCCTGGCTCATCTCTCATCTCTCGGATTGGAAAAGCAACTGATCACAGTTCGGGCTCCGGTGTCACAACTGCAAATGGCCCCGGATGGGTCATCAGGTTTCTAAGCTTTCGAATGCCTGCATGTTGGAGGGCCTTGACTGCGTTTTCCTTTCTGCCGACCGCATCAGCGGTTTCAGCTATGGACAGTCCGGCGACGAAACGAAGGGTGATTACCTCCCGTTGGAGGTCGGTCAGGCTGGACATGGCTTCGACGACCTCGCCCATGCTCCAGCTAATCTGGGCCTGGTTCTCCATCTCGCCGTCTTTCTCGCTTGAGAAGTGCAGCACCTTGTCCAGGGGCACCGTGGGTTTCCGTCCCTTGCGACGGAAATTGTCGACAACGAGGTTATGTGCAATGCGATACAGCCACGACGTAAATGGAAATCCCTGGAACCTGAACTTATCTATCGACTCCAGCATTCTCAGGAACACCTCTCCTGTGAGGTCCTCCGCCTCGAGTCGGCTGCCGCACTTGAATGAAACGTATCTGAAGATCTGGTCGTAGTACCTTTCATAAAGTTCGGCAAAAGCAGACTGGTCACCCGCCTGAGCGCGCCTGACGATCTCATCGACGATCTCGCGATTCGCCTGCTTCTCTTCCATTACTGCCTTGAATTCTCGTGGGAGCTGCCGGAGCGAATGCACGCTACGATATGTGCTCACCTGTTGTAACGCGGTGTCCGAACATTCGGTTAGCTATTTGGATGCACCAGATACCTAAAGAGATTTTAGCTGAACTGAGCGGCTGACGCCTCGGCAATGTCGCGGGTTCACGAAACCTCTTTGGTGTTAGGGGCTGCAATTCGTGTTAGCATTGCGCAGTTACCTGACTGTTGCGACAAGCTGATCTGGGTTAGCTAGACAGCCTTGAAGGAGAAGACTTGAGCGTACTTTCGGCGTTGGGGCCGTTGGTGCAAAGTAAGAGCCGCAAGGAGACGCTTCTAGCGCTGACCGCGGCCTACATGCTCGTTCAGCTTTCGAGTCTGCCGGTCGCGATCGCTCTCCCGACGATAGCCGACGCGTTCGACACGGGCATTGACGATGCCGCCTGGATTGTCATCATCTATCTGATGATGCTCGGCGCGTTCGTGATGCTCGGCGCGCGGATGGGGGACAGGTTCGGACACGCCCGCGTGTTTTTCATCGGCATTTTCTTGTCGACTGTCGGCTCGGGGTTGATTGCGCTTTCACAGGAGCTTTGGCACATCGTGGTCTGGCGTGCGGTCGCCGGTCTCGGCTCAGCAATGGTCATGGGCAACGCGAACGCGATTCTAGCTGCCAACTTCGAACCTAACGAACGAGGACGGGCCTTCGCGGTGCCGATCATCGGGGCCAGGTTTGGGACGCTTATCGGTCTTGCTTTCTTTGGGGTGTTGCTCCAGTTCGTCAGTTGGCAAATGGTGTTCCTGACATTTGTGCCGCTAGGGGTTCTCTCTATCGTTGCATGTATTCCCATGGTGCGAAGCCAGGTTTCAGTCAAGTCTGAGCGTGACAACGGACCTATAGATTGGTTTGGCGGAGTGTTACTGGTTGCAGCCGGCGTGGTGCTGGTGCTGTCAGGGTCGCATCTTCATGCGGGCGAGGAGTCATACCTGTCCTCGGACGCGCTGACTTACCATCTGCCGATGCACTTCCTGTTCATTCTGATGTTGGGAGTGTTCTTTCTTGTCGAACGCAGGGTGTCAAATCCCATTGTCGACGTTCGGCACTTCAAGGAAGGGCCATTCTCGCTGTCATTGGCCACAAACGTCACGTATCACTTCTCCATGCTGGCGACTATGACGCTGGTGCCGATACTGGTGGAGGAGGGGTTCGGCATGGCGCCACTTTTTGTGACCGTCGTGCTGCTGCCGAGCCAGGCCCTCGGGTTGTTCATGCCCATGGTGGCCGGCTGGGTTTACGATAGATACCAGCCGAGACTGATGCGGCCCATCATGATGATAATGATCGCAGGTGGCTTCCTGGTACTTAGCTTTGCGGCTTCGCGTATTCCGTTCTGGGCTCTGCCCCTGCTGATGATCCCCATCTCTGTGGGGACAAATATGTTCAATCCCATAAACAACGCTACGGTCATGAACTCGCTCCCGCTACAGCATCGCGGCGTGGCGTCAGGGATGATGGAGACAACCCGTGAGATGGGCCACGCGCTCGGCGCGACGACCGCGGCGGCGGTTCTGGCCCTCGCGCTGCCATCTGGTATCGCTCTGCTTTCCGATGCCAGCGCCCGGGGCTTTTACATACAGGGCTTCCAGCTATCAAGTCTGATGGTTGTCTTCGTGCTGTGCTTCGGCGCGCTCCTGGCATTCTTCCACCGTGCTCCGACGTTCGGAAGGCCTCCCGCTCCGCGTCAGCAGGTTGAGGGTGCAGCATCGGCGGCAGGTGGTGACTAGGCCGGTAGTCCCGGTCTCGTCCAGCCGGAAAACCGGCGGCCTAACGATGAAGACCTCAGACTTCGACTACGTCCTGCCTCAGGACCTGATTGCCCAGAAGCCCGTAGAGCCCCGAGACCACTCGCGCCTCATGCTGCTTGACCGAAAGACGGGTCAGACATCTCACAAGATGTTCTATGACCTGCCGGACCTGCTAACCGAAGGCGACCTGCTCGTTTTCAATGACAGCAGGGTCTTTCCGGCAAGGCTCTATGGGAGGTCAGAACCGTCGGGTCGTGACATCGAATTACTGCTGCTATCACGCACTGGCGAAGGGGAATGGAGAGCGCTGGTTAAGCCCGGGCGTAGAATGAGGCCCGGAGCGCGCTTCGTCGTATCCGGAGAGAATGGAAGTGGCGAAACGAACGGTGAGGTTGTCCATATGGAGCCGGCCGGGTCCAGACTGGTTCGGTTCGAATCTGAGCCGCATCTCCTGACAATCGGACACATTCCGCTGCCTCCGTACATACATGAACGGTTGCAGGACAGTGATCGCTATCAGACTGTGTACTCCAAGGCTGAAGGAAGTGTGGCCGCTCCCACCGCCGGTCTTCATTTCAGCGATTCTCTTCTTGAACGTCTGGATGAAATCGGCGTGCTACGAGCATTCGTCACTCTTCACGTCGGATGGGACTCGTTCAGGCCGGTCACATCGGAAGACCCGATGGAGCATGAGATGCACGCCGAGCAGTGGGATCTGTCGAGTGAGGCTGCGGAAGCGATCAACTCGGCACGAATAGAAGGACGCAGGATCATCTCAGTTGGGACCACGGCGGTGAGGCTGCTGGAGAACGCGGCCCTCGTGAATCCTGCATCTGATCGGCTGGTGAGTCCTGGTGCCGGTTGGGTCGACCTGTTCATCTCACCTGGATTCGAGTTCAGGGTCATTGATGGTCTGGTAACGAATTTCCATCTGCCCAAGTCGACTCTGCTGATGCTCGTATCCGCCTTCTCCAGCAGAGAGATCATCCTGAACGCGTACGAGACGGCTGTCGATGAAAGATTTCGCTTCTACAGCTTCGGCGATGCGATGCTGCTACATTGATGGGGCCAATGTATACAGCCACTCACACGTTCAAGCCACAGCCGCCGTACGATTTCGATGCCTCCGCCAGCTTCGCCGTATATGGCCGAAGCAGGTACGCGGCCGACACGTTCGTCGATGGTGTTTTCGCGAGAGGACTGGTAGTAGGTGGAAAGTCGGTAGCACTGAGTGTTTGTTCCGTAGGTGAGACTGAGAGCCCTGAGTTAGAGGTCAGCCTTGCCGGTGACGAGCTGAGTGCAGATGAGCAGTCGAGAGTCCTGGACGTCGCGATAAGGTCTGTCGGCGCTCACGGCAATCTTCACAGCTTCTATGAATCGCTTGACGCTGACGACCCGATGACCGAATTTGCAGGTCAGTTTCGAGGCCTGGGGATCCCGCAGGCAGCGACGCCTTTCGAAGGGCTTGTGCTGTCTATTCTGGGTCAGCAGATCAGCAACGAGGTCGCCCGCGTGCTCAGGAACCTCCTTGTGGATACACTTGGAGGGTCCGTTTCCTCAGAAGGCTCAGAATACCGGATATTCCCTTCTCCGTTGACGATTGCGGAAGCTGGTACTGAGGTGTTGAGGGGTATTAAGTTCAGCGCGAGGAAGGCCGAGTACATAGTCGACATCTCTGCAAGCGTGGCTTCGGGCGATCTTGACCTGGACGCGATGGCTGACCTGTCAGACGAATCGATTGTCGAGGAGCTCGTCAAGCTGCGAGGCGTGGGCCCCTGGACGGCTCACTGGCTCCTGATTCGTGCTTTCGACCGACCGGATGGCTTCCCTGAAGGCGACCTCGCCGTCCAGCGATCACTCGGGGCACTCTACAATGGCGGTGAGCGGCTGACCCCTAAGGAGGCCCTTGATCTGTCTGCCAGATGGAGTCCGTACAGAAGCTACCTGGTTACGTACATGTTTGCCGCAGCCCGCAATGGTCTGATTCAGGGGAGTCGACCCGGTAGGGCTGTCGGGCCGTAGATGACTGAGAGGAGTATTCAATGTCAGGTGCATATCCTGAAGACAAGTGGGTGTCGGTAAACGGACTGTGGCTCCATTACCTCGACTGGGGTGGCGACAGGACTAAGAAGCCTTTGATCCTGATGCATGGCATCGGTGGTCATGCACACCAGTTCGACGAGCTCGCTCCCCACATGACCGATAAGTGGCATGTAGTCGCGCTGGACGCCCGTGGATGCGGCGACAGTGACTGGAGCCGGGAGGGTTACTCAGCCCAGTCGTATGCCTCCGACGTTGGGCTATTCGCCCAGGCTACCGGCTTGTACCCCTTTGACTACTACGGGCACTCCCAAGGCTCCAGGATGGGAATGCCACTTGGAGCATACTACGGTCATCTCATCGATGGTCTGGTACTGGGTGACTACGGGCCGATGCCCGATCCCTCTCCCGCCGGAAGGGACACCGCCGCGTCGCGTATGCAGAGCGGCAACCGGGAGCGTCCAAGGGGTTTCTTCAGTGATCAGATGGCGTTCGACTGGCATCGTGAGGACGACCCCAAGGCCAGCGATGACCAAGTATGGGCGACAGTCAGACACACCTATCGCACTAACTGGGACGGGATTCTCGTGCCAAAGACCGATCCGGAAATCAGGTGGCTTCTGGGACGGACAGCGCTCAAGGAAGGACCCTTCCTGTGGAACTGCGTCGAGAGGATTAGCTGTCGGACCCTGGTGTTAAGAGGCGAGGTCAGTGCAGTGCTCGACGAGCCGCAGGCCCGAAAGATGGTGGCAACCATCCCAAATGGTAACGGCACCTTCGGTGAAGTCCCTGGAGTTGGTCACGGCCTCCACAATGAAGACATGGAAGCTACCGTAGGGATCATCCGAGAGTTCTTCGACAACGGCTCGTAGCTCTAACTGGTCTCTTATCGATCAGTAACTTGACCGCTTTCAGGACTTCTGGATACCATCTCCGGTACTCTCAGAGTTAGAGGTTGAGCGCCCAGAGAATACCGAGGACGCAGTGTACCTGGTTAGATTCATACTGATGTGCGCAGATGCCGTGAACGACTTTCTCGGCAAAAACTGCCAGTATATTGCGGGCGCAATTGCTTTCTACACGCTGTTCTCCATGTTTCCCCTCGTACTGGCGATAGTCTCCATCTGGGGTTTCTTCTTTCCCCTCGAGGTGGAACGGGAGACCATGGCCGAGCAGATGGCGGAGATCATCCCTGTCTCCTCGGATTTCATTGGCGAGACGATGAGAGGAGTGGTGTCCGCGCGCACGATAACCGGGGTCGCGGCGGTATTTGGACTGATATGGGCGTCCTCGGCTGCGTTCGGAGCGATTCGTAAGGGCATCAACGCGGCGTGGGGCGTCACAAGGACCAGGCCGTTCATCCGCGAGAGACTAATCGACCTTGGTCTGGCCTCTGGTGCCGGCATCCTGATGGTGTTTCTCCTCTTCGTAACGCCAATGGTCGGCACCATTCAGCTACTGGTGAAGACCGCTTTCCCAGATGTTACGTATGAACTAATAGGAAATCTAATTACGGTGGTCGCCTCTCCGATGATCACATTTGGGACATTGCTGCTGCTATACAAACATCTGCCGAATACCGAAGTAACCTTCAGGGACGTCTGGATGGGCGCCCTGATTGCCTCACTGGCAATTGATGGGGCTACTTGGGGTTTCATCTGGTACGTCAATACATTCCCGACATATAACGTTGTGTATGGACCAATTGGTGCGATCATGGCCCTTCTGAGCTGGGTGTATGTCTCAGCAATCATCCTGCTGTTCGGTGCCCTGGCCACTTCCAGGTATGCGCAATACGTGGATCAGATGGGCGGTGAAGTGCGCGGGCTTAGACTTCTGTGGACAGGAGTTTCACGAGTCAGAATGAGGGAATGGGAGTCCGGTGAAGTCCGGGCGTAGCTGGGCGTGGCTCCTGTTGGCCGCAGCGTCGACGTGCGTGCTCGCATTGGCATGCGGTTTCTCCTCACCTGCGCCGGCTGCCACTCCGACACCCGCGCCGACTGAGGTGCCGCCAACTGTGGCGCCAGTAGCTCCCCTTCCTCCGCAGTCGCAGGCGGGGCCCAGTGCCAATGGCTACCAGGGCCCACCTGGAATAATGCAGCTGCCCTCGATCGCCGATCTCGTCATGGGTGTTCAACCAGCCGTGGTCTCCATCTTCGTCGAGTCGGTCAATCAGGGGCTGTTCTTCGACTTCACGGACCAGGGGGCCGGCTCCGGAGTGATCGTGAGGTCTGACGGATACGTCGTCACGAACTTCCACGTGATCCATGACGTCGTTGGCATCAAGGTGCACCTGCCGGACGGCGAGACCTATGACGCCGAAGTCGTGGGCTGGGACGTCATTACTGATCTCGCGGTACTGAAGATAGAGACTGAAGACAATCTTCCCGTGATTGACTGGGGCGATTCAGACGACATTAGAGTCGGTGACTGGGTCGTTGCTGTAGGCAACGCTCTCGCGCTTAAGGGAGGCCCCACGGTCACCCTGGGAATCGTGAGTGCACGAGGGCGCACGGTGCGGACTGAAAGGGAACCGCTCTACGACATGATCCAGACCGACGCGGCCATCAACGACGGCAACAGTGGTGGGCCGCTGGTAGATATGGATGGCGAGGTCATTGGCATCAGCACCGCGGTGGAGCGGCGCGCCCAGGGAATCGGCTTCGCGATCAGCTCCGAGACGGCGCTTCCGATCATCGACAGCCTCATAGAACATGGGCGTGTGGTCAGGCCGCTGATGGGGATGCACGGAGAGGACGTTACGCCCGCCATAGCTAACAGACACGACCTGAGCGTCGATGAAGGCGTGGTGATCACCCGAGTCTCCAGGGCAGGCCCCGCGTTCAATGCGGGTCTCCAGGTCGGCGACGTGATTCTCAGCCTCGACGGGATTCCAACCTCAGATATGGGCGGGTTTCTCACGCTTCTGTGGAGCTACGAAGTTGGAGACTCGCTCCAGGTCAACTACATGCGAGACAACAAGCAGTTCGAGACGGTTGTTGAACTGATCGAGCGTCCGTAAACTCCGCCTTTAGCCTATCTGATAGGCCCTCCAGGGCGTACCCAGGTCGAGTCTCCTCAGTACTCCTGGAACAGCCGGCCCCACGGCGTCTTCATCGCCTCCTGCACACGCTTCCTGCCAACCACCTTGAGCCAGTAGGCGTTGTGGTACAGGTTCGAGGCAGCGTACGCCCAGGGGGTGATGAAGGATCTCAGCAGGATGTTCTCTAGGGACTTGAGAGGCCCCCAGTAGATTAGCTTCTGGCCGCGGCTTGCGAAGGTGTTCTCGAGGGAACTGAACCCCCAGCTCACCTCTTCGATGTCGTCCCCGACTGTGTCGATCTCGTTGAACCTGCCACATCCGAGGCCATGCTCGTCCGCGATTCGAATGAAGGGTATCGACATGGGATCGAACCCCATTAGCTTCGCTGAAACCGCATCAATCGCGACCTGGTCGGCTGATGCCAGGATCACGTTCTTGGTGTGCCAGCGCATGGCGCGGGGTCCGGGTCCGTCCCCGGCGAAAGTGCCATCTGTAACGGCGAAGATTCCTGGATGTATCTCCTTCTGTATTCGCAGGAGGTCGACCAGCGTTTCATGTATCACCGAGTGCGTCCAGTGACGCTGGTAGTTCAACAGGCCACCGAAGGCGTTCTTCATCGCGCCGGTCATGGTGGTGAATACATGCGTCTTGACCGTCGGAAGATGCACAATGTTCTTGTCCATCAGCATCCGCGGGATCTTGAATCCGTTGGGGTAGACCTTGTCGAGCACCAGCATCGGGGACTTCGGAACGAAGTCAATCCACTCTTCGTCTTCCAGGAATACCGAATCCAGTCCGTGGCTCTCGGTGACGACCTCGTGCTTGTTGTTGAATGCGCCCTCTCTCGGGTCGACCACCACGGTCCCGTTGTGGACCGGGGTAAGGCGGCCATAGCCCGCCGACTTTAGCGCTCTGATGACGCCGTCCAACTGCCAAGGCGAAGAAGAGCAGGCAGGGTAGTAGTGCTGCCAGGAGATGTTAATCTTGAGCAGGGTCTCCAGACCCGAAGGAAGCGCGGACCGTACGCCGGCCAGTTCCATCGCGTGCTGTATGTCGTCCAGCACCGTTTCGGGGCTCGTGTAGACGACGGCGACCCTGGATCTGTTCAGGGTCGCCGAAGACTGCGCTGACGACGCAGCCTGTTCAGGTCTCTCCGCTGGGGTATGAGTGGTCAAGGGCTCGCTATCTATTCAAGGAAGTCCTTGAGTTTCTTCGAGCGGTTGGGGTGCCTGAGCTTCCTGAGCGCCTTGGCCTCGATCTGCCTGATGCGTTCTCTCGTGACACCAAAGTCGCGCCCAACCTCTTCGAGCGTCCGGGCGCGGCCGTCTTCCAATCCGAACCTTAGCTGAAGGACCTGCGCCTCCCTGTCGCTCAGGGTGTAGAGCACGTCGTCCACCTGCTCCCTGAGGAGCTGGTACGAGGCCGCTTCGGCAGGTGCGAGCGCCGTGGTGTCCTCGATGAAGTCGCCCAGGTGGCTGTCCTCTTCCTCACCGATCGGGGTATTGAGGGACACTGGCTCCTGAGAGATCTTGAGGATCTCCCGGACCCTGTCGGCAGGGATTTCCATCCCCTTGCCGATCTCCTCGCTTGTCGGCTCACGACCGTACTCTTGCACAAGTCGTCGGGTCACTCTGAGCAGTTTGTTGATCGTCTCGACCATGTGGACCGGGATACGGATCGTGCGGGCCTGATCGGCGATTGCGCGAGTGATGGCCTGCCGGATCCACCATGTGGCGTAAGTTGAGAACTTGTAGCCCTTGCGATAGTCAAACTTTTCGACGGCCCGAATCAGGCCGATGTTGCCCTCCTGTATCAGGTCCAGCAGGGACATTCCTCGCCCGATGTACTTCTTGGCGACGCTGACCACCAGCCTCAGATTTGCCTCGGCAAGGTGACGCTGCGAGCGGTCGCTCGTGTCTTTGGCCATTTCGATGTGATGGTAGAAGACGATCTCGTAGGATTCGAGCGCGCTATTGAACTCGGGCGTCCTGACACGATCGGACATGGTCCTTATGTCGAAGTCGGACTTCAGCGCTTCCAGTACCGACGTTGGGAGCAGTCGGCTGCTGAGCGAGAAGATCTGTAGCTGCTCTTTGGCAACATCTGGCTCGGTATTCAGAGCGTCAGCCAGGAAGTTGACAACTTCCTGGGGAAGCTCTCCATCCAACGCGTCACGAATGTCGGGGTGCGCAATTGTCTCAGATAGACGGCCAGAGTATGGGATTGCGTGATACCTGGCGATGGCACTGGCGACGTCATGATGGTCGGCGATGTACTGGAGGAAGTGAGCAACGATCATCCACGCTCGTGGCTGTCTGCCGTCTGGAGCCGACAGTATCTCCTCCACCTTTTCGATATGTCTTCCTTCTTCGAAGTGGCGAGCGAGCTCGCGCTCCTCGGCGGCCTTGAGAAGGTTGACCCGTCCAATCTCGCGAAGGTACATACGGACCGGGTCGTCGATCATCTCGACGTTGCCCATGTCCTTTTCCCATTCGGCAGGGGCGGCAGCGGTGTTGGCGTCCGCACGCCGTGCCAGCGTCCCGTTCTTCGTCGGGCGCATGGCGTCGTAGACGCCCTCAGAGCGTTCCGGCGACAGGTCCTCACCAGTCCTGAACCCGTCCTCGGTTGAGCGGGTAGTGCTGATCAGGTCGGCAGTAGTCGAGGCCTCTGATACGAGCCCTCGGAATACATCGTCGCCGCTATCGGTGCTGATGCTTCTGTTCATATAGGCAACCCCACTTTGGTGTGACTTAAGTCCTGCCGGCCGCTTCGAACCACTGCCCCTGGGCTCGAGTCTATAGGTGAAAGGTTCTTTATTTTCTACCGGTGGAATGTAACTCCCTTAGTCTACGGTTGACCTGCTGGACCTGGGGAGTCAGTTCGCGTTGCGGAGCAACTTCAGGGCCATCAGTCTGCAACAGATTGAATTGAAAATCGCGAAGGTGTCGTTCCTCTAGGCGAGAAAGGCATTCGTTTCGGACAAATTGGAGCTCTGTAGACGACATAGGCGGCAGCTCAAGCTGCTCCAGTCGACCCAGAAGTCCAGCGAGAACGCTGTCCAGACCCTCCCTCAGTTCCCCAATTGTAGGACAGGTCAGCAACATGGTAAATAGCTGGCGGTTTTCAGAATGTCGGAAGAACTGCGGGTCGGCCTCGGCTAGGTCCTCGAGCAGCTGGGAATGCTGGACAAGAAGCGCGAGAACATACTCTTCAAGTGTGTCCGCAGCCTCGCTGCGGAGCATTGACTCGCTGACTTCTAGCTCCACTGCATGTTGAGATTCTGCCCCGCCGTTCCGCCTTCGTGTCTGGCTACCACCTCGACCTCCTATCGAGGCTCGCAGAATCTCGATAGGGATGTTGAGCTGGCTTGAGAGCTTTTCGAGGTATGGGTACTGATCTGAATCTTCGAGTTGATTAATCAAGCGAGCTAGTTCAGAGACAATGTTGACGACATTGTCTTGCACGCTCAAATCCGTGCGGGTGATCAAGGCCGGTATAACGTAATCCAATAGTGGCTGTGCACCTGCTACAGTCTCTTCCCACTTCTGGGAGTCGTTTCTAATAAGCGCGTCCGGGTCTTGGCCTTCAGGAAGCTCTGCGATCTTCAGTTCCGGAGGCCTGTACTGGCTCAGCACACTCTGACTTGCAGGGCTGCGCCTCGCCACGGTACTTCTAAAGACTCGCCACGACGACTCGAGACTTCTAAGCGTGGCCTCCTGTCCGGCGGCGTCCGGGTCGAGCGCGAGAACGTAGCTCTGTGCCAGCGATCTGAGCTGCGACACCTGGTTCTCGGTTAAAGCAGTCCCCATGGATGCGACTACGTTCGAAAAGCCGTGCTCATGGGCCGCTATGGCGTCCATGTAGCCTTCCACGATCACGGCGGTTCCTGTCTGTCGAATCCTGGCTGTCGCCATGTGAAGCGCGTATAGGGTATTTCGCTTGTCGAAAGCCTCTGTAGCAGCCGTATTGATGTACTTGGGATTCGAGTCGTCCAGAGCCCGAGCTCCGAATCCGATTACGTTCCCATCGCGGTCGCAGATCGGGAACATCAGGCGGCCCCTGAAGAAGTCGTAAGGTCGTCCGTCGTCGGTCTGTCTGACCAGACCTGCACCCAAGGCAGCCTCCCGCGTGACCCCAAACGTTTTGAAATGCTGAACGAGACCGTCCCACGAGTCGGGACTGAGCCCCAACTGGAACTTGTCACGCGCTTCCTGGCTAACCCCTCGGTCGTCCAAGTAGTCTCGCGCCAATTTCCCTCGGTCTGAATTCAGTACCTCCTGGTAGAACTCCGCTGCCGCGTTGTTGGCGCTCTGTGCCGCGTTTGAGGCCGCTCGAACCCGGCTGGGCTGAAGCTCGACGCCAGCCTTTTGGGCGAGCGTTTTCAACGCGTCCCGGAATTCCATGTTCTCGGCGCGCATTACGAAGCTGAAGATGTCTCCGCCAACTGCGCACGCGCCGAAGCATCGCCAACTCTGCCGCTCAGGACTGACGACGAAAGACGGTGTCCGTTCCGTGTGGAATGGACAGTTTGCCTTCAGCGTCCTGCCGGACTGCTGGAACGTGACGTAGGGCGCGACAACTTCGACTATGTCGAGTTTCGCCCGTATGTCGTCGACTACGCTCATCAGTCCAAGCTAGTCCTCTGCCTGCTCATAGGCATACTGGGTAATTTCGACCAGAGGCTCGCGAATGCCCTTCATGTGCCATGCTATGTGGTCGATAGTGGAACTCATGTCTACGAGGGTGTCGCCTATCTCCCCCCAATCGTTGTCTGCCTTCAGGAATGCCCGAAACTGTTCTGCGAGCGAGTTCTGCGCACTCCATAGGTCACCGAGATCGGTGCACACCTGGGATAGCTGCTCGTCCAGTTCGTCTGGCAAGCCCATCTCCTTGAGCTTGATTACGACGCTGTGCGCCATTACGGACGCACGCCTCGCCTGATCGAGACCTGGGTCTCGTTCGAGGTGCTTGTCGATGTTCAGTTCAGAGTCCAATAGCTGGCCTTTCCATTCGTCAGGATCAGTTGAGTCCGACAGCGTAGTGGGTGATGTAAGTCATCCAGAGGTCGCGGACCGACTCCAACGTTGCGGGCTGAAACTCGGGATCGAGTTCGTTCACGTTTTCGAAGATACCCTTCCACAATTCGTCGACCTCGGCCTTCCAGGGCGCGTACTCGAGACCGTGAGCGTCACGTTGCATTGCTTCCAGGTGTTCCTTGATCATCCTGACCTGGTTCCCCACGGTGCGTACCCTGATGCGGTCTTGCGGATCCAAGATTACGTACGCTCCTTGAAGGGCCGTGTTATTCCTGGCTCGATACTTTCGGCGACTCTCATCGCGTAATGGTCCGTCATGCCGGAGATGAAATCCACGACCGCTTCGTCCTCAGACCGGCTGCGGTGGTCGTACTCAGCGGGGATCTCGTCACGGTTAGTGTCGAAGTGTGAATACAGGAGCCGCATGACTTCGCGGGCTGCTCTGCCCTCCGGGGAGCGGTCGGTTGGGATGTACACCTCGTCGAACATAAACTCCCGCAGGGTGTAGAAGGCGCTCTTGACCTCGTCTCCCATCTCGATTGAAGGGGCGTCGCTGGTTTTTTCTACCCCTGTATGACCAGCCATAAGCTCGCCCGACGCCATCCAAGAGGCGGCGATAATGTCTGAGACCATCGTGTCGATGCGCTCCGCGTGGGTCGTGCCCAGCACATCTGCCACCTGATCCGGAAGTCGGTCCTGGGTCAGCACTCCCGCCCGAAAGGCATCTGCGAGGTCATGATTGAGGTATGCGACCGCGTCTGAAATCCTGCATATCTGAGCCTCGAGACTCAGTTCCTCAACCGATTCGATGCCAAGGAAGTCTCCCCTCGGCTTCGAGTGGCGAAGGATGCCCTGGCGGACTTCCCATGTGAGGTTCAGCCCTTGCCCCTCTTTTTCCAGTCGGTCGACTATTCTCAGGCTCTGCTCGCTGTGCTTGAAGCCGCCGGGGTACAGGTCATCGAGCTCGTCCTCGCCAACGTGGCCGAAGGGCGTGTGACCAAGATCGTGGCCCATGGCGATCGCCTCAGTGAGGTCTTCGTTGAGGTTCAACGCCCTCGCGATGGTCCGCGCAATCTGGGCGACCTCAAGAGTGTGCGTAAGCCTTGTGGCGTAGTGGTCCCCAAGGGGCGCGATGAATACCTGCGTCTTGTGCTTCAGCCTGCGAAAGGCCTTCGTATGCAGAATACGGTCACGGTCGCGCTGGTACTCAGACCGCATAGCCGAAGCAATCTCTGGCGTCCTGCGACCCCGACTGGTGACCGACCTCTGAGCGAATGGAGAGAGGCGGCTTTCTCGATCATCCAGACGCGAGGCTATCGCGTCCGAAATTTGAGAGGGCAGTCTGGATGTGGTTGCAGTCCGCGTCGAGATTAGTTCGGGCCTCCCATGGTGATCGAGAGGCTGGGGCGCCAACTCGACCAGATGCCGTATTTTAGCATAGGCAGCAAAATGTCAAGCTACGTGAACACTCGCTAGTTTTGGGACACATCTGCTGCACTGTTGGACGCTTCACGCCACTAGCCCTAGTCGCCGCTGATCTTCACCCCTGCCATGTCCTCGATGAAGTTGGCAATAGCCGAGTGGTCAGCGTTGCCCTTGCCCTCATTCATTAGCGAGACGATCATCTGCTGAACGAGTGACGTCACCGGCAGTCCTACGCCAAGCTCCCTGCCGGTCTGGATGGCATTGTTCAGGTCCTTGTTGTGAAGGACAATCCTGAATCCGGGCTCGAAGTTACCTTCGATCATCATGGGTCCCTTCGCGTTGAGCACGGTGGAACCTGCCAGGCCGCCCTTGATCGCATCTAGCACTGTCGATGGGTTGAGTCCCGCCTTCTTGGCCAGGGTGAGCGCCTCACCGACGGCCTCGATGTTCGCCGCAACGATGATCTGGTTTGCGAGCTTGGTGGTGTTGCCGGCTCCGTAGTCTCCGCAGAGGACGATGCTCGATCCGACTGCTTCGAGCAGCCCCATGTGTGCATCGAACACTTCCTGCTTGCCGCCGACCATGATCGCGAGCGTAGCTGAAATCGCTCCAGGCTCACCACCGGATACTGGGGCATCAAGAAAATCAACGCCCTGCGCCTCGCAGGCGGCTGCGATCTTCTGGGAGCTCGCGGGCGCGATTGAGCTCATGTCAATGACTACTGAACCCTCGGAGGTGCCTTCGAGAACGCCATTGGGACCCAGGATTGCCGCCTCGGAGTCAGCCGAGTCTGGGACCATTGTTATGACGGTCGGAGCAGACGCGGCAACTTCAGCCGATGATGATGCGGGCTTGGCGCCGTCGCTGACTATCTCCTCAATTGCCGAGCCGACAACGTCGTAGACCGTAAGTGAGTATCCGGCCTTCATAAGATTGCGGGCCATGGGCCTGCCCATGATGCCCAGTCCGATGAATCCCACGTCGCCGCTTGGCATGTTGATCTCCTTCTATCAGATCGAGTTGAGGTTGCATTGTGATAAGTCACTTGTGACTGCGTGAAAGGTTAATCCGTACTATGTTGCCGGTCAAGTATAGGCGCATTGCGGGGATTGACTGCCTAACCTCCTCTAGCTACCATTCGTATGCTTTCGCAGGTTTAGCGACGGCCGAATCAACACGGTCAGCGGGGACTATGAGCAACGAAATTCCAAGTTGGCCCCGGGTTCAGCAGCTTCTGCATGACATTATGGGCCGGTGGGAGCGTAAAGAGGGCCGGAAGGGCCTTCCTGGCATCCACGATTACGAGTGGGCAACTCCAGCCGATCTCGCCAACGACGAGGCGATGGGCATGAAGTTCATCGAACCGGGAACACCGGCTGAGGAGACGGCTCTGATAGTCTCCTTGCGTAAGGGCTTTGGGTCTATCCCCAGAATGCCGATGGGCGGCCCCTTCATAAAGGGGGAAGAGATCGATGAGATATCCCGCTGGATCGACGCCGGGATGCCCGAGTAGGAGGCCCAGCTTGGACGACAGGCCCAGCAGCAGTGTCAGTCTGTCCTGGCACAACGGATTCAGGTTCGACTCCAGGGACTCCCACGGTCACACCGTCACTCTCGACGCTCCCCAGTCGGAGGGCGACTCGTTCGAGGGCTTCATGCCTGGGGACATGCTTCTCACGGCTCTTGCGGGTTGCAGCGGCATTGACGTCGTCAACATCCTCAGCAGGCAGCGCCAGCAGGTGAATGGCTTGGAGATAACCGTGAACGGGCGCCAGAATCCCGATCCCCCTTGGGCATGGGAGGATGTCTCCATTCACTACACAATCCGAGGTGCCGACCTGAACCCGCGCCTTGTGGAGCGTGCAATCGATCTTTCTGAGAACAGGTACTGCTCAATCGGGGCCACCATAGGTGGTGTGACCCGAGTAAGCAGCAGTTTTGAAATCGTGGAAGGCTAATTTACAAAGGAGCTATCTGTGTCCGATATCACACCAATCGATTCCGAACTTCTGGAGACTCTTAGAGCAATTCCTTCATGCTCGATCGCCAACGCGATCGAGACGTTCAACGTGCAGCCTAGAAACGTGGGCTTCATGGGACCCGAGATCAAGAGTATCTTCCCTAACATGGGTCACATGATTGGCTACGCAGTTACGGCCAAGATCGTCGCCGATGCGCCTCCGTCAGGTCATATGAACGTATCCAGGACCGAGTGGGTTGACGAGATCATGAAGGTGCCGGGCCCACGGGTGCTGGTTCTCGAAGACCTCGATTACCCGAACCCCATCGGTTCGTTCTGGGGAGAAGTGCAGGCGAATCTGCACAGGGCGCTTGGTGCCGTTGGCACAGTCACCAACGGTGGCGTTCGCGATCTCGACGAGATGCAGGAAGTCGGATTCTTCGCCTTCGCCTCTTGCGTGCTCGTGTCTCACGCCTATGTCCACATCACTGATGTGGGCGTCCCGGTGAAAATCGGCGGGCTCGAAGTAAATTCCGGCGACATCATCCAGGGCGACCAGCACGGCGTCATAAAGATTCCTCGCGACATCGCGGCTGAGATTCCCGGCGCAGTCAAGCGTGTGGAGGATAACGAGCAGGAGATGATCGGTTACGCGAACTCCGCCGACTTCACAGTGGAGGGCCTCAAGGATATGCTGGCCCAGCGCTACTAGAAGACTGACAGAGTTTATGGAGCCAGCTATGTCGTCTCCCAAAGTAGCGTTTATTACCGGACTGCCGGAAGAAGTGGTGGATGTGGTGCTCGGGTACAACCCCGAGGGCTGGACCACCGAGGTCGTCTATCGGGACGCTCCGCTTGAAGACCAGAAACGCGTCGTTGCCGATGCCGACTTCATCATGGTCTATCGCGCCCGCCTTGACGACGATGCGCTGAGGGCGGCAACTGGCGTGCGAATTGTGCAGGTCTTGTCTGCTGGATACGACAGCATGAACCTGCGACTTATGCGCGATCTCGAAGTGCCCTGCTGCAACAACGGTGGCGCGAACTCGAGAGCCGTGGCAGACCACGCGGTGCTGCTCATGCTGGCGGTGTACAAGCAGCTGATGGCGGCCGAGAAGTCGACCCGCGAGGGTCGCTGGGGTCAGCCAATCACCGGGCTCAACACGTTTGAGATGGCGGACAAGCTGGTTGGGGTCCTTGGACTGGGCAACATCGGGCGACAGGTCGCGAAGCGTGTGCAGGGATTCGAGTCGAGGGTCCAGTACCACGACCTGTTCCCACTGGTGCCTGAACTAGAGGCCGAGCTCTGCGTCACGCGGGTAGGTATGGAGGAGTTGTTCGAGACCTCGGACATAATCTCGGTACACACGCCTCTCACTCCGGTGACGCGGCATATCGTCAGCCGGGAGCTAATCGGGCTGATGAAGCCGACCGCGGTGTTCGTCAACACCAGCCGCGGGCCTGTGGTGGACGAATCTGCGCTCATCGACGCGCTGCGGGAGGGCCGAATCGCGGCCGCGGGTCTTGACGTATTTGAGAAGGAGCCAATCGATCCGGAGAATCCGCTGCTTTCCATGGACAACGTCGTCGTCACGCCTCACTCTGCAGGCACGACCTGGGACACGTGGTTCAGGAGAGCAGAATTCGCATACGAAAACATGCTGGGAGTCTGGAACGGCGACGCCCCCATGGCAGTTGCCCAGGACTACGACATTCAGGACTAGTAACAGGAGAACAGATGGACCCCGTAATCAAAAACGTTGATGGCGCCTCTAACCCGGTGCTCGGACCCAACGACGGCGTACCCAACTACGTAATGCTGTGGGTGCAGCACCCTCCCGGAGGCACCAGCGCCCAACACATTCACCCCTGGGAGCACCAGGCATACATCGTCGAGGGCGAAGGCGTGCTGTGGGTCGAGGGAGAGGAATTCCCGATAAAGGCCGGAGACGCCGTGCTCGTCCCACCGGACCGGGAGCACCAGTTCAGGAACACCGGGGACGTCACGCTCAGTCGCGTGACCGTCAACCCGTTGAGCTCAGTCGGGCATGAGTAGCGACATGACCAGCGCTCACGACATGGGCGGACGACCCAGCGAAGAACCCATCGACCAGTCCACCCACGAGTGGGCAGACTGGGAGCACCTCACCAACGCTCTTATAGGCGCCCTCCGTAACCACGACCTGATGAATGTGGATGAATTGAGACGGGGCATCGAGTCGATGGCTCCAGACGAATACAAGGAATCCACATACTACGAGCGCTGGTCGGCGTCGCTGGAGACGCTGCTAGTGGAAAAGGGAATACTGACCACAGGCGAAATAGACTCTCGCGTAGAACAAGTTGACGAACGATGGGAGTAGTCTTTTCAGCCGAACCGGGTCAGTTCGATGTGGGCGACCTGGTTACAATCAGGTCAGACCAAGTCGACCATCACCATCGCACCCCTTGGTTCATCAAGGGCAAGCCCGGGGTCGTCAGGGCAATCAGCGGCCCCTTTTTCAACCCGGAGTCGCGGGCTCACGGTGGCGATGGAGTACCTAAGCGCCTGCTCTACCAGGTCGAGTTCGACCCCGACGTGGTGTGGGGCGAGCGGTATCATGAAGGCAGCAAAGACCTGCTGCTTGTGGATGTCTACGAGCAGTGGCTGGAGCCGAGGGGATAGCATGAGCGACGACCATCACGATGAAAGTGAACACGAGGGAATACAACCTGACACGTCAATAAGCTTCCGCGCAAAGCGGGCGATCGCGATCCATGAATTGCTCGTAGAAAAGGGCGTACTCGCTGCCGGAGAAGTTGAAGAACAGGTTAATCGCGTGCGTTCGAGATCGCCACTGGACGGCGCGAAAGTAGTAGCGAGAACTTGGGTCGACCCCGAGTTCAAGTCCAGGCTTCTTGCCGACGCTCGCTCGGCGGTTGGCGAAATGGGTTACTCGTTGACTCACGATGCCGAACTCGCGGCGTTGGAAAACACCGAAGACGTTCATCACCTGGTCGTCTGTACCCTGTGTTCATGCTATCCGACCTCCCTGCTTGGGCCGCCGCCGGACTGGTACAAGAGCTTCGCATACAGGCAGAGAGTGGTTGTCGAACCGCGCGCTGTCATGAGCGAATTCGGGCTGGAAGTGAACGATGATGTGCAGGTCCGCGTGGTCGACAGCACCGCCGACCTTCGTTACCTGGTTCTTCCCCGCCGTCCCGAGGGCACCGACGCCATGACCGAGGATGAGTTGGTGGAACTGGTAACACGGGATAGCATGATAGGAGTGTCCGAAGCTCTGCGACCGGAAGCGGCAATGCCCGTAGAGGCCGACTAGGGAGGCTCACAAATGGCAACAGTCACCGGCGCTCAGGCCCTTGTGCGACAGCTGATCGCCGAGGGAGTCGACACCATCTTTGCTCTGCCCGGCGTACAGATCATGGCCGCCTTCGACGCCTTCCACGAGTACCAGGATGACATTCGTCTCGTTCACGTCAGGCACGAGCAGGCTACGACCTACATGGCAGACGGCTACGCCAAGGCGACTGGGAAGGTCGGCGTGGCCATGGCGGTTCCAGGACCGGGCGCGATCAACGCTGGCTCTGGACTCGGTACTGCGTATGCAACGTCCACGCCGGTATTGCTTATCTCCGGCCAGATAGATAGCCAGTCGTTGGGCAGGCGCGAGGGCCAGCTTCATGAGGTCGAAGACCAGCTCGACGTGTTCCGCCCCTTGACGAAGTGGGTCCATCGAGTGACCCGAGTCGAGGATGTCCCAGGAGCCGTTCACGAGGCGTTCAAGCAACTAAGAACTGGCAGGCCCAGACCCGTCGAGTTGGAGATTCCTCCGGACACTCTTGCGGCAACAGGCGAGGCAGAGACGATTCCAGCAGAGGAGTACCCACCTCAAGCGGCAGGGGTAGATGAAATCGCACAGGCCGCCGACATCCTGGCCTCTGCCGAGCGCCCCGCCATATTGGTTGGAGGAGGAGCCCGCATCTCTGGCGCCGGTGACGAGGCCCTGCAAATTGCTGATTTTCTCCAGGCTCCTCTGATGGGGACACAGGATTCCAAGGGCGTCGTCCCTGAAAGCAGCCCGTTCTATGTCGGCACCAACTACGCGAGTGTTGGACCTGCGGACGTTGTTTTCCCCGATTCTGATGTGCTCCTCGCGATCGGCACGAGGCTGCTCTTCAGAGAGTTGCCGGACGGGGATATGCCGAGGATCATCCACATCGACATAGACCCAGATGAAATCGGACGCAATCTCCCGACTGAGCTGGGCATCGTGGCGGACGCGAAGACCGCCTCAGCACAACTGCTCGACCAACTCAGAGAAACTTCCCAGCCGAGGCCTTCTGATGCCGACAGGATCGCTGGGTACCGATCAGACTTTGCATCCAGGATGAGGGCGCTGGTTCCGCCTCAGGCGCAGATTATCGAGGACATGCGCGCCGCGCTGCCTGACGATGCCATAGTCGTCAGCGGCGTGACCAACATTGGTTACTGGAGCAACGTCTTCTTCGAGGTTCGTGAGCCTCAGACCTACATTACGTCCGGGTATTTTGGCACGCTTGGATATGCCTTTCCGACTGCCCTCGGCGCACAGGTGGGTCGCCCTGACAGGAAAGTCATAGCGCTCTGCGGTGACGGCGGGTTCATGTACAGCCCGCAGGAGTTGTCCTCGGCGATGAGGCATGGAATCAACGCGGTTGCCGTAGTGTTCAACAACAACGCTTTTGGCGCATCTGAGTGGGACCAGACTCACAGATACGGCGGCAACTTCATTGGCACGGACCTTCACAATCCCGACTTCGTGCAACTGGCGCAGTCGTTTGGTGCCGTCGGGATGAGCACAGACCCCGAGGGGTTTGGCGAAATGCTTGAGGTCGCCTTGAATGCTGACGCGCCAGTGTTGCTTGAAGTCGTGATCCCGAACATGATGCCCCCGTTCCAGATCGTGGAGTAGCGACCGTCCATGGCGCACGTCCCTCCTCGTAGCAGGGGAACCCTGCGGGCTCAGGCCGACCGGTCGTACGTTTCGCGTGCGATCATTCTGCCCGTTCAGAAGTACATGTACACCGAGTCAATCGGCGGTATCGTGCTTCTCATTGCCACGGTCGTAGCCCTGGGGTGGGCCAACTCGCCCTGGCGCGAGGAATACCATCACATCCTCGAGATCCACCTGCACATCGACGTCACACTCTTCGCAGTGGACCTAAGCATCGAAGAGTGGATCAACGACGGTCTGATGGCGCTGTTCTTCTTCGTGATCGGGCTCGAGATCAAGCGCGAGGTGCTGTATGGGCAACTTTCTACGCTGAGATCTGCAGCTCTGCCTGCCATAGCCGCCATTGGTGGCATGGTCGTGCCGGCCTCCATCTACCTGCTTCTGAACCTGGAAGGCGAAGGAATGCGGGGATGGGGAATCCCTATGGCAACCGACATCGCCTTTGCTCTTGGTGTTTTGGCGCTGCTCGGACGGCGCATTCCTATGGAGCTCAGAGTGTTCATGCTGGGCCTCGCCGTCGTTGACGACCTGGGCGCCATCGCCGTTATCGCGGTAGCGTACACGGAGACCATCGACTTCGGACAGCTAGGGATGACTGCCGGGCTGATAGCAGCCATGATCCTGGCCAATAGACTGGGCTTGCGCCAGCCGGTGGTTACTGCGGCACTTGCGTTCCTGATCTGGGTTGCTGTGTTGAAGTCAGGTGTCCATGCCACCGTTGCCGGGGTGCTGATAGCCGGACTCACGCCGGCAAGGTCCATGGTCAGCAGGGAAGAGTTTGCTAACGAATCGGAAGCTCTACTGGCCGAGTATCGCACCGCAATGGCCGCCGGTGACCACGAGCGGGCAGACGCCATTCTCGGGGAGGTCGAGGAGATCAGTCAGGCTACCGAGGCGCCCCTGGAACGTCTGGAGCGTCTTATCCACCCCTGGTCAAGCTACGTGATTCTACCTTTATTTGCGCTTGCGAACGCCGGAATCGAGTTCTCCCAAGGCAGCTTCAGTCAGGCTATATCAAGCAGTGTGACCATTGGTGTATTTGCAGGGCTCTTACTAGGGAAACTCGTTGGGATAACTCTATTCCCGTTCGTGGCTTCTCGTTTGGGCATCGTCGAACTACCGAGAGGTATTTCGTGGCTGCACGTGACAGGTGTGGCGCTGGTGGGCGGGATTGGATTCACCGTGGCGATTTTCGTCACGGGTCTGGCCTTTGACGACCATGTGATCGTCGACAATGCGAAGATGGGTATACTTGCCGCGTCGCTCGTAGCTGGACTGGTTGGCTACGGCGTGCTCAGACTCGCAGCCAGGTCTGCCTCCTCGTCCGACTGAGCGCCTATCCGCGCCTGCCCCTCAGCCTGTCGAATATCATCGCGACTCCGACCGCTACAAGTAGCAGCGGCCAGTAGGTCCCCAGACCGCCTTCGATTATGTCCAATCGCTCCAGTAGCAGTACTACTCCGACAATTACGAGTACTACGCCGATGAACACTGCTCGCTCCCGCTGGCTCTGGTCCTTATGACTTACTTCCGGCTAGGGTCCTTCTTCGTAGTATTGTAGCGGCGAACGAGGGTCGAAGGGCTTGTAAGGGTACTTGGAGAGACTGTCCTCGTCGATGTCTATTCCGATTCCCGGAGTGTCAGGTACCCTGATGTACCCGTTTTCGACCTCGAAGGGCTGCTTCGCGATGTCTCTGCCGAAGTCCTCCAGGTTCACGAAGTACTCTGTGATCAGGAAGTTGGGGATGGCCGCGGACACCTGGATCGTGGCTGCCAGTCCGAGGGTAGTGCTGTTGAAGTTGTGTGGCGAGACCACGACGTAGTAGGGCTCGGCCATCGCCGCAATCTCCTTGAGCTCCAGTATTCCCCCTACGTTGCAGACGTCAGGGTTGAGAATGTCCGCTGCCTGTTTTTCGAAGACCTCGCGGAACTCGAACTTGGTGTATAGCTCCTCGCCCGTGACGATAGGGATGTTCACATCCCTCTTGACGGCTGCGAGGGCGTCTATGTTCTCGGCCAGCACGGGTTCTTCGTACCAGAACGGCCTGTACTGCTCGATCTCGCGTCCGATCCTGCGGGCGTGCATCGGGGCTAGCCTGCGGTGCATCTCGATGAGAATGTCCACATCCCAGCCGACTGCCTCGCGCACGGCTCTCACATTCTCGATGGCAGCATTTTCGACCTCCTTGCTGACGAACGTCCGCCACGGGCCCGGTATCGGGTCGAACTTCATGGCACTGAAGCCCATTTCGACGACTTCCTGGGCACGCTCCGCAAGTTGCTCAGGCCCTCCGCTTCCTCCGCCCCAGCCATTGGCGTAGACCCTGATCTTGTCCCTGCAGGCTCCTCCGATAAGCATGTGTACAGGCATGCCCGCGGCCTTGCCGGTGATGTCCCATAGCGCGTGCTCGATGCCACTGACCGCGCACCAGAAGTCCATCGCGCCGCGCCGCCCGGCGAAGTCATCGTACGACCACTGAAGGAAGTGCTTGATGTTTCGCGGGTCTCGCCCGATCAGATACCTGCGTAGCTGATCGATGTGCGCCGTTACCTGCACGTCCCTGTCAGACTGCGTGTAAGCCTCCCCCCAGCCGTAGATGCCCTCGTCGGTCTCTACCTTCACGAAGCAGAGATTCTTTCCGCGACCCGGATTCGCTAGGAAGTGCTTGACGTCGGTGATCTGCATTACTGTCTCCTGGTGGGTGTTACTGCGCCGTCCATCCGCCGTCCAATACGAGCTCGCTTCCGGTCATCCAGCCCGACTCATCTGAAGCGAGGTACAGGACTCCGTTGGCGATCTCCTCAGGCTCGCCATATCGAGCCATTGGAATGCGTGAGATCATCTGCTCATAGTTGCCACGATCGCCTCGGCGAACTTGGGTCATTGGTGTGTTGATCGGCCCCGGATGTACTGAATTGCAGCGAATGCCATGCTCGGCATACTGCATTGCGGTTGTCTTGGTAAGAAGCCTGACTGCCCCCTTGGATGCCTGGTACTGGGCGCTCGACATCTCTGTGCCCACGATTCCAAGCTGCGACGATATGTTGATTATGGAGCCGCCCCCGGAGTCGATCATGGCCGGGATGGCAAACTTCGTACCGAGAAAGACGCCCTTTGCGTTGATGTCCATGACGTGGTCCCAGTCGGCTTCCGAGGTCTCGTGTACCAGGCCCCATTGGCTGACTCCAGCGTTGTTGACCAGGATGTCGAGGCGGCCATACTCGGCGACTGTCCTGTTGATAGCGGCTTGCCACTCCGACTCACTCGTTACATCGAGATGCACGAAGTAGCAGTCGCCTCCCGCATCGATAATCTCCTGGGCGACCAAGGAGCATTCTTCCAGGACGTCTCCGATGGCGACCTTAGCCCCTTCACGAGCGAAGATCTGGGCTTCTGTCGCGCCCATACCACGCGCGCCGCCACTTATGAATGCAACTTTGCCCTCGAGTCTCACGGTAAGCTCCCTTGATCGCTTGTGTCGTAAACGTCGTCAGTCGGTGTCGTTCTGTCCGAGCTGGGCGACTGTGTCGATCACTGTCTCAGCCCAGAGCCGGAGGTTGTCGTCGAGGTCTGCGCCACAGTGTGGACACTCATAGTCGCCCTGGCAGTAGCGCATGCCGCATGTAGGGCAGGGCGGGATGAGGTCGAGACTGTCGATTGTGTACTGGATCTGCTCTTCAGTTGCCATCTGCGCTTTCTCCCATGATGGCTTCAACTTCATCGATCGTTGGCATGCCGCTCAGGGCTCCTCGGCCCCGGAGCTTCAATCCGGCGGTTAAGGTTCCGAGCCTGCCGGCTTCGGGAACCGACAGCCCGTTGAGCAGGCCGTGAATGAGTCCACCATTGAAGGCATCACCTGCCCCCGTAGTGTCGATTGGGCCGTCAGGACTATATGCGGGTATGTCGAAGATGCCTTCGTCACAACCGATCACAGCGCCATGTTCACCGTGTGTAACAGCGACAACAGGCACTCCCAAGCCTCTGAAGTGGTCTACGACTTCGTACGGGTCGTCGGAACCTATGAGAGCCTGAGAATCGTCAGGCACATTGGGCAGGAAGTAGTCGACATAGGGAAGGAGCTCAGAGGCTGCTTTTCGCATGTCCTCAGTGCTCCAGAGCTGGTGCCTGTAGTTGGGGTCGTAGGAGACCTTGATCCCCCGTTCTTTGGCGATCTGCGCCGCTCGCATGACGGTCGCTCTGGCGGATTCCGAAATCGCCAACGCCACTCCTGAGCAGTGCAGCACCTTGGCAGAACCGATGTAATCGGGGTCGAGGTCGTCGGGTTGAAGCGTACTGGGGGCGCTGCCTGCGCGGTAGTAGACGAACTCCCTGTTCCCGTCGGGCATGAGGGCGACGAAGTGCGCCGCGTTGAAGCCTTCAACTTTCTTGACGCCGCTGGTGTCGATTCCAAGGGATTGGAAAGTACCAAGAAGGTAGTCGGCGAACGGGTCATCACCCAGCCGCGTCACATATCCTGTGCTGGTACCAAGCCGCTGGGCGGCGACACAGATATTGAAGCTGTCACCGGCCAGAGATCGCGTGAATGTGTCGGCGGTCTCAATCGGCTCTTCAGCGAAGAGCTCGATCATACACTCGCCGATACTTATGAGGTCGGGCATTTGCAGGCCTTACTGGCGGACGTACTTGACTATCCGGCGGCCCGACTTGCCTTCCTCCGGCTGCACGAAGTAGATGTTCCCGTCGGAGTCCCCTGCAGCACCGTGACAGCTCGTGAACTCCGGGCCGCCCCAACGGGCCAGCCTGTTTCCGGCGCTGTCCAGGATGCTGAAGAACCCCCCGTTGTGCTCAGCTACGTACGCTCGCTCGCTGGAATCCATCCAGACGACGGCAGGACCGATCAGCTCTGATGGCCACTGGCTTATGTATCCGCCTTCCTGGTCGAAGACCTGTACCCGGTCGTTCTCACGGTCGGCCACGAGCACCTGCCCACTGGCATCGACGTACACTCCGTGGGGCAGGTTGAACTGTCCTGCGCCGCTTCCGGGATCGCCCCAGCTCTTGATGTGCTCACCTGATTCCGTGAACTTGTGAACGCGGCAGTTGGCGTAGCCGTCTGCGACGAAGATGTCCCCATTTGGAGCAACTGCGATACCCGCAGGGAGATTGAACGGCTCTCCGCCGTGCGTCACGTCTACCCATCCATTGGAACCGAGCACCGAGTTGTCCGCACCAGTGTCGGAGCGATAGCCTCTCTCACCTATGGCCATCAGAAGTTCGCCGTCTGTGCTGTACTTGAGCACCTGCCCGGCGTCCCGGTCTACGATCCAGATATTATCTGACGGATCGGCATAGATTGCGTGGGGGAATACGAACTCGGCGTCTTCCCAGTGACTGACGTAGCTCCCGTCAGTATCGAATACGATCACACCTCTTTCACCACGGTTGAAACCGTACACCCTGTCCTGAGAGTCTACGGTGACGGCCGCCATCGGTGCGTCCCAGTCGTCGGGCAGTTTCGCCCAGTCGGATACGATCTCGAATGTGTGGTCACCGCTTCCAATTGTTGCCATTGGTGGTCCTCCTCAGTGGGGTAGGGAACTAGGTTGCGCGCACGGCATCCGGCGCGCAGGCGTTCATGACGGCCAGCGTGGAGTCCACGCCACGCCGTGCGGCAACTACGCGAACGATAGCCGTGTCCAGCCCTTCGGCGAGCCTCTTGAAGGCGGCTGCAGCCCCATCGGCCTTTCCGAAGTAGCCAACCGCGTTCAGGATTTCGACAGGGAACGCCTCTGCCACTTCGTCGTTCGACGCGCCGTTTCTGCGCATGTCGTCCAGGGCGGCCAACTCGTCAGTGAAGCCCATCCGTTCGAAATGCGCCCTGTATCCCAGCTGGCGCTCACGTTCGGTCGGAACTGTTGCTCCGAGGGCATAGCCCATAGTGGCCTTGGCGAGGGCGATCCTTGCGGCGTCCACGTCATCGTCAACGCAGATCCTGATGTACTCAGCGACGTTGATCTCGGACGGGTCGCGCCCGGCCTTCTTCGCGCCCTTGGCAATGTGCTCCCGGCTCCACGCTATCTGCTCAGGAGTGCACCAGTTCAGGCTGGCGCCGTCTGCGAGCTCTCCGCTCATCTCGAGCATCATGGGCCCGAGCGCGCCCAGGTACACCGGAGTTTCCGGCGATGGACGCATACCAAGTCGCATACCCTTCAGGGTTGTAGTCTCACCCTCGTAATTGACGCGCTCGCCATTGACGAGTGCGCGTACCACGGTAACGTAGTCTCGCATAAGCGCCAGCGCGGACATTCTTCCTACGCCGAGCTGGGCACGTGCGGCAGGTCTGTAAGCGCCGCCAGAACCGATGCCCATGATGAACTTGCCGCCCGTGATGTCGCTGACAGTTCCGCCCTCCATCGCGAACGATAGGGGAGTGCGGTACATGACCGGGGATACGGCGATGCCCGTAGTGAGCCCTTCCGAGACGACCTCGGTGGTCGCCTGCCAGCGCTGCACGCAAAGATGGAACGAGTCCTGTCCATTGCCCTCCGGAGTCCATATGCTCGTGTATCCAAGTCGAGCGGCCTCTTGGGAGACCTCCCGCTGCTGTTGCCAGTTGAGACCCAAAGTAGGGTCGAGTCCAACTCCGATTGAAAGGCGGCCGAGTGGCCGAGTCGATTGGCGGCATTATATTTGGCTCGATTTCACGCGGCAACCGAGCCTTGACGGGCGGACCTGAAGGATGTTCTTTGTGCGGCTGCCCATCTACGGTTCGGAGCGCGGGCGTCTCGCCCGCATTCGTTCGACCTTAGCCTGTCGAAGGGCCACTGAACATTGAGCTAAGCACTGAGAGCGCAGTTCCTTGCAGGGGTGCAACGTAACAGATGGCAAGCTGAATCAGCCTCCTGGAATCTGCTGACCTCTACGCTCGGGTGGCTGTTCAAGGACCTGTATTACATTGCCGTCCGGGTCCTTGAAGGACGCCACCCATCCGCCCCAATGCTCTTTCTCCGGGACACGGATGAACTCTACGCCCTTATCCGTCATCTCCTTGTGGAAGTCATGAATGCGCTCGATGTCGAAGTTAACCATGATCCTGAGGGAGTCGCGAGCCTGACCGTGCACGCCGTCGTGGCTGCCTATTGCGAAGCGTAGACCTCCCCACTTGAATGACACGAAGTAGTCGCGGTCCGAGTGAGGCTGCAGGCCTAGAGTGTCGCAGTAGAACTCTCTCAGTCTTGGCAGGTTGTCCGTCCAGATGATGACGCCATTCATGTATCCGATCATGGGTATCGTGCCTCCGCTTTCCTACCCGTATTCCTGAGGTTATAATGGCGGTCAGGGAACCGGGTGGAGGTGGTTGACAGCCTTTGGAAGTGTCCCTGGAAAGGAGGTAGCGCATTGGATAGTAGTAGCAGGAGGTGCTCCGGGTAGGTGTTCCCTGGAACACCTCCAAAGTAGAAGGGGCCGCTGCATTGCAGTTAACTCTCTCCTGCGAAGAATCGCCTGGGATTGTCTACGAAGATGTTGTTGATGTCTTCATCCGTCGCCCCCAACTCCTTCAGCCGTGGGACGACACGTCGCGTAATGAACAGGTAGCTGTCGGGATTGTACTGGCGTCGCTGCTCCTGCATCTCCTGGCTCGCGATGCTCAGGGTGACAGACCAGTCGTGCCCCAGCATGATCCGGCGTGACCAACCGGCCTGAATCAGCTTCCAGGCGGTCTCGGTCCTGCCCTCCCAGTCAGGAGTCAGCTCGGTTTTTCGCCCCGGATACCTGTCGAGGCCGATCCACACGCCCTTTTCGAAAAGGCCGATCAGATACTCGGTGTCAGTGGTGTCGTTGCTGTGACCGACGTATACGCGATTCAGGTCGACACCCTCGTCCTCGAAGACCCGCACCTGCTGTTCACCTACGCGCTCCGGCGCCCATGTGTGGGTCGAGATCGGCACGTCAGTTGCTTTCTGAGCACGTGCGGCGGCGCGAAGAATGATCTCCCCTTCTGGGGTAACGCCGCCCATGTCGTTGGCGACCTTGATGATTCCCGCCTTGATGCCCGTTCCCTCTATGCCCTCTTCGATTTCCCGCTGATACAGACTCGCGACGACGTCCGGGCTGGCCGTCCAGAACACCCTGGGGATGTCCCGCCACGTGCCTGTGGCGCAGATGATGTTGACGCCCGACTCCCGTGACACCTGTTCTATGAGGCGAATGTCCCGTCCGAGATCGAGCGTAGTAACGTCTATGATCGAGCGCACTCCCTCGGAGTAGGCGGTCTTCAGGTCGGCGATCCCACGGGATATCGTACCCTCGCGGTCGATAAATTCTGGATAGACGTACTGGATGCCAGCCGAAGTGACAATCACGTGCTCGTGGGAGAGCGTGAAGCCAAGGTCCGCAGTGTCCATCGGGCCCAGTACTGAGTTAATGGTCGCCATCGTAATCTCCCCCAGGTGATCAATGTGCTCCAGTGCTTTCCGCACTTGGTGGTGAATACTATCCGAACCGGGAGACACAATCCACACTCACGGAATGTGAGTTGGGCGTCCAGCTACTCCTCTGCGACAACGGGATTGCTGAGCGTGCCAATACCGTCGATCTCGACGTCGACGGTGTCTCCGGCCTTCATGTTCTGCGTAGCACCGTCCGTGCCCATCCAGACCATGTCACCCGGGTAGAGGGTCAGGTACCGAGTCATCTCGGAAATATAGTGTGCTACACCAAAAATCATGCTGTTAGTGGCGAACTGGGACACAACCTCCCCGTTGATGCGTACCGTGGTCTGGAGGCTGTCGAGGTCGACATCAGTCTCGATCCATGGCCCCATAGGCTTGAACGTGTCCGTATTCTTGGCGCGCCACAGAGTCCGATCTCCAGCCTGCCAAGTTCGCTCGCTTACATCGTTCCCGATGGTGTAGCCGAGTATGCAGTCCAATGCCTCGTCTTCTGAGACGTGCTTGACCGTCTTGCCAATGACCACCACGAGCTCTCCCTCGTACTGCACCTGCTCTGTCGCATCGGCTGGTATGACGATTGGCTCGCCGTGCGCGATCAGGGCGTTGTTTGCTCTGTAGCCAACATCGGCCTTCGCGGGAAGGTCGGGCTCTCGACCCAGCAATTCCGCGGCCTCACGCACGTGCTCCTCGTAGTTGACACCAGCCGCGTAAAAGGTCAGGGGAACGAACGGGATTCGCAGCTGCACAGCCGAAAGAGGAAACGTGTGTCCTGTCCTGGCGTGTTGACCAAATGGTGTTCCTGACACCTCTTCAACACTGTCATTCTCGACTATTCCAAAGCTCGTTGTTCCACCGTATTGGTATCTAATCCACTTCATGTTCATGCTCCTCTGACTCTCGCTCATGTTCGGGTCCGTGTGAGGCTCCACCTGAACTCGGAAGCAGTTCCGAACCGGTGGCTGCCAGTCTTGCCGGTTCTGAACTCCACACCCGACGGAACTATAGAAACATATCACGCACCGCCGCGATCAGTGGTGCCCCTACAACCATACCCCACAACCCTGCAATCTCGCTTAACTTTACGACGATGTAGACGAGGGCGACCCTAACTGCAGGCTGAAGGGAATCGACCATACATCTATTCCTGCGGGTGCTCCTTCGTAGATGCTCGGAAGGGTGTCAAGAGACTCATGCGGCTCATGGAAGATGGGAGTAACTTTGGGAAGCAGAAGCGCGGCTATGCCAGTAAATCCACCGAATGTAGACCAACCTAGGCGATAGGAAGGAGCAACTGCGCCAGAATAATGCCGACGATGAAAGGAAACAGCGCACCATTCGCGATACAGGAGTTACAGGAGAAGAAGGCCAGCCGCTGTGCCAAGGATGGCCAGCCTCCAAGTTAGCCAGAACGATTGGGCTCGGCTTCTACTGGATGTTGGCGACGACATCGGGCCAACTCGTACCCCAGCGTCAGCGCATGCTGCCTCTGATGAATTCTCCGATTCGTTCGATTGCCTGCTGGCCCTCATCGAGCAACGGCGCGAAGAGATGCCACACGTGGATCATCTCCGCCCACGGCTCGAACGTGACCTGCACCTCAGCCTGTGCCGCCAGGTAAGCAAGCCTGGTGGCATCATCGTACAGGGTCTCCCGCGTCCCGACCTGTATCAGTAGTGGAGGAAGCCCCGAAAGGTCGGCATACATTGGCGCGGCCAGCGGCGAACGAGGGTCTGCTCCGCCCAGGTAAACACCGGCCATTGCCACAAGACCCTCTTTCTGGACCATTGGGTCGACACCTGCACGGCTGGTCATGGACTCTCCGATGCCCTCCATGTCAACCCACGGAGAGAGGCATACACCGCATGAGGGGAGCGGTATCCCCTGATCGCGAAGGCTGACCAGTGTGGCTGCAGTAAGGCCGCCTCCAGCGGAGTCCCCGCCAATCGAAAGCGCTCCAGGTTCGTGCCCCTGGTCAAGCAGCCAGCAATATGCGGAGACAGCGTCCTCGACAGGAGCCGGGAACGGATCCTCAGGCGCAAGCCTGTAGTCGATTGTGAGAACGCCGCCACCGGTTTCCTTCGAGAGCCGGCTGGCGAACTCGCGGTGAGTAGCTGGCGAACCGATCACGTACCCTCCACCGTGCAGGTACAGGGTGACAGCCTGTCCATTTGCTCCCTGAGCCCTGACCATCTCTCCTGGGACACCATTGGCGTCGACTTCGGTAACGGAAGCTTCGGTGTCTCCGCCCACATGGGCAGCAAGTCGTTCAAAGCCATCCCGCGAGTCCTCGACCGTGGGGTTCTCAGGGCGCTCACGACTTGTCAGGAGTTCTATGACCGACTCAAGCTGATCAATGGACATTTGGTGCCTCTTTATATGCTGGTGTGTTTAGTCGCCCGGCTGCGCGCCAAGCCGGTCGAATATGGACGAGCCGTTCTCGCTCTGAGGTTTCTGCGGCTTACCCAGTCGCTCCATGAGGACTGGGTACGACTCGACCGCGGGGACATCTCTCATCTCTTCGATTTCTGCGATCCTCTTCCTCGCCGCACTTACGTAGGGAGCGAGCTCTTTTGATTTGACCGCCTGCCGGTCCATCTCGCGTCTCTTGAAGTCCGGCAGGACCTCCTTTGCGAATAGCTCAAGGGACTCGCAGATGTGCTCGTGACGGTTTCGTCCACCCTGCTGGATGAATATGACCTGGTCTACCCCGGCATCCTCGTAAATGCGCAGCGTGTCTCGCACCTCGTCCGGGTTTCCGATGCAGCCCGTGGGACCCCGTTCCTTCGGTCCATTGGCGACGAAGTCTTCCCAGATGTCGAACCTGCCTGGAACGTGCGTCCCGGTCTGGTAGTAGTGGCTGAGGGCGTACCCGAAGAACTGGAACCCTTCGAGTCCACGATCTACTGCAGTATCGCTGTCCTCGTGACACATGAATCCCGTAACGATCGCGATATTCGGATTGACATCTAAGCCAAGCGGGTGGCACGCAGACTTGAACGTGTCGTAGTACTCGTCCACCCAGTGTTTGGCCTCTTCAGCATCGACGAATGCGAAAGTCAGTGCCCCGAGCCCAAGCTCTGCTGCGAGCTTAATAGTCTCGCGGTTTGAGCAGGCAACCCATATCGGAGGATGCGGTCGCTGTAACGGCTTGGGTACGACACTCCTGTGCGGCATCGAGAAGTAGTCGCCCTTGTAGCCGGGATAGGGATCGGTCGCCATCATCCTGGCGGTCTCCCGGACCGACTCCATCCACATGTCCCGCTTCTGCTGAGGGTCGATACCGAACCCCTCCAGCTCCTGGCGGGAACTGGCCTCTCCGGTGCCCCAGTCGACGCGGCCATCGCTCACAAGGTCGAGCGTCGCGATTCGCTCTGCGACTCGCGCCGGGTGGTTGAAGTCCGGAGGCATTAGGACTATGCCGTGCCCAAGCCTGATCTGGGTCGTTCTCTGGCTGCACGCGGCCAGGAACACTTCGGGCGCAGACGAGTGAGAGTACTCCTCGAGAAAGTGGTGCTCGACCTCCCAAACGTAGTCGATGCCCAGCCGGTCGGCCAGTTCGACCTGGTCGAGGGCCTCCTTGAACAGCCGGTGTTCGTCACCGTCGTGCCATGGTCGAGGGATCTGGTGCTCGTAGAAAATCCCGAATTTCATAGTCAGTCCAGGGTCAAGAATGCAGCGAGTGTAGCAACGGACTAAGTAGGCGTCAACGCAAACGGGTTACGAAGGACAACGTTGATGCTACACGTAGGGGCGGTTCACGAACCGCCCCCGACGCCTGATCACACCTTGGAGTACTTTGGCGCGGCTATTCGAGTCCCGTCAGGCAGGTCTTCTATCTCAAAGTCCCCAAACATCAGAGGAGACTCCTCCTTCAGGAGTTCAAGAACCTGGAGGGCGAGTGATCGAATCTCCCAGTCGGCGAAAGTCGCAGCCCGCATCTCGATGAAGTGTCTCCAGGCACGAACGTTTCCGGTGACGAATATCTTGGTTTCCGTGGCGTTTGGAAGCACGGCCCGTGCCGCCTGTCGGATGGCCTTCCGACGGTCGGTGTTGTACTCAAACCTGTCTCTCGGGAGGACGGACTCAAGCTCTTCCACCAGCTTGACGTAACTGTCCGACGCCGACTCCAGCGCCTCTTCCAGGACGGCACGGGCCTCTTCCCCCGCGCCGTTCTCACCTGCGAGCGCGGGAGGGACTACGAACGATCCCTCGGTCTCGTCGACATACCGCTGAGACCTCTGGCTGTAGGCGAATCCCGCCCGGTGCCTGACCAGCTCATGGGTGAGGCTGCGGGAGACCCCGGTGAACACGAAACCATAGTTGACGTGCTCGAACACAGAGCCATCTTTGGAGTTGAGAAGGTTGTATATGAAGTCAGCGATGTCTCTGCGACCCCGACCAAAGCTCATGTAGCAGAGTCGAGCCGACACCTCGATTATCGCCTCCGCCTCCGATTGACCGGCGCGGATACTGTCGGGAATAGGAGGCAGCTCTTCGTCCAGCAGAAAGGCTGCTATCTGCTCCCAGTCCACGGAGGGTCTGGTGACGAGGTAAACCTTAGGCCCTGAACTGAGTTTCATTGAATACTCGCTCCCGAAGTTCTGTTTGAACTCCTATTAAAGCCTAAGTATTCAGAGGCACTAAAGTTAAACCAAGTCTAAGAAAAGGCCAAATTCGAGTGCTTTGCTTGATACCCCGTGAGACGGGCCCGCTTTCAATCGTCTACGAATACAACCTTAGAGCTTGTTCCGCAGCCTTGAACATCACGTCCGCAGGAGCATCTTCGCCAGTCCACCGAGACCACGCTGCCGCGCCTTGGTAGACCAACATCGGGAGTCCCCCGACAATCCTTGCCCCGGCACTTTCCGCAGCCTTCAGCAGGGGAGTGTCTGGCGGGTTGTACACCATGTCATACACCACGCAACCCGCGCTGATTGCCCCGTCCGGTACTGGAGAGGCTTCCTCCGCAGGCCCGTGAAGCATTCCGACAGACGTCGAGTTGATCAGAAGGGCGGCTTTGCGGCACACACCGGCGTACCCTGAATCCGAGAGTGCGATTGCTTGCGTCGTAACCCCTTGATTCGCGATCTCTTCGGCAAGCGCCAGTGCCCGTTCTGGAGTGCGGTTGGCGATTGTTAGCGACCCAATGCCGGCATCTGCCAGGGCATGAGCCGCAGCCCTCGCAGCCCCTCCTGCGCCAACGAGTACTGCGTCGAGTCCTGTAGGGTTGATATCGCCATGAGTCTTGATGAGCGACGTGATGAACCCTTCGGCGTCCGTGTTGGTCCCAAGGAGCCTGCCATCACGGTTAATGATCGTGTTGACGGCGCCGATACGTCTGGCGAGGTCGTCCACATCGTCGAGGTACTCCATCACTGCCTGCTTGTGCGGGACGGTGACGTTTGCGCCCAGGTACAGGTCATCGCGGAGACCCCTGACCCCCTCACCGAGATCGTCGGGATGTGTCTCCCAGGCCTGGTAAGTGGCATCAATTCCCAGGTGGTCGAACGCAGCCTGATGCATGGGTGGAGAGATCGAGTGGCTTATCGGGTACCCGAAAATGCCCGTGCGAAGCATCAAGTCCGCTGCTCCTGTCGTGAGGTTGCCGAGTGGTGAAACGAGTATAGCCGAAAGCTCATTGCCAACGTGCTACTATTGGCCCGACCGGGGAGGTGACACATTGGGATCTGAAGAGAAGAAAACGTTAGAGCAGGAGTTGCTCTTTGCGGTCGTGAAAGAAAAGTATGGAAGCCTGCTTAGCGATGAGCAGTTGGACGAGGTCCGGCAGTCGGTGCTCGGCCTGAGTGGATTCACCCAGGCCTTGAGGTCGATCCCCCTGACTAACGACATTGAACCGTTCTCCACGTTCAGACCGTACAGAGGTGACGACAATGCCTGATGAGCTTCAGTTCAAGTCAATCAGAGAACTGGCAGGCATGATTCAGGATGGCCAGGTCTCGCCGGTAGATGTGACGGAGAGCTTCCTGTCGCGTCTCGATGAACTCGGTCCTAGCTACAACTCCGTAGTCACACTCACAGGCGAGAGGGCGCTGGAAACCGCCCGCCAGGTCGAGTCCGATATTGCTGCCGGCCACGATGGTGGACTACTCCGAGGCATTCCATGGGGCGCCAAGGACCTGCTCGCAACATCGGGTGGGATCCCGACTTCATGGGGAGCCGAACCGTTCAGGGACCAGACATTCGACAACGACGCGACCGTCGTAATTAGGCTGGAGGCGGCCGGTGCGCCACTTGCGGCGAAGGTCGCGATGATCGAGTTGGCAGGCGGCATGGGTTACAACCAGCCGAAGGCTTCTCTTACAGGCCCCCCACGCAATCCTTGGAACAGGGACCGCTGGACTGGAGGCTCCTCGAGCGGATCAGGCGCCACGGTGGCCGCGGGACTTGTCCCATTTGCCATAGGCTCTGAGACGTGGGGATCGATCCTGTCGCCGTCAAACAACTGTGGCCTATCGGGGCTGCGTCCTACCTACGGTCGTGTGAGCAGGGCGGGGGCAATGGCTCTCTGCTGGACGCTCGACAAGCTCGGTCCTTTGTGCCTGACGGCAGACGACTGCGGGATAGTGCTCGACGCCATAGCCGGGCCAGACCCGAACGACCCTACGACTTATCCGTACGAGTTCACCTACGACTCCAACCTGGATTCCGCGCGATTGGGCAGAAAGTTTAGGCTGGGTGTTCCCAAGGACGTAACTGAGGGAGCCCAGGACGCCGTAAAGGCCAACTTTGAGGCCGCCCTCGAAGCGATTTCCGATGTTGCCGACGTCGAAGAAGTGACACTACCCGATCTGCCATACGTACCGATAGTCAGGACGATACTGATGGTTGAGGCCGCCAGCGCATTCGAGGACTTCCTCGGTGAGGGCGGACCGCAGAAGCTGACCGCCCCCGAAGACCACTACGGCCCCTACGCGAGAACGGCGATTCTCGCCACGGACTATGTACGCGCTCTCAGATTGCGTGGCGTGATGGCAAGGCAAGTTGACGAGGTCATGTCCAAATACGACGCACTCGCGGCGCCCACGTCCCTCACCACCGCTACTCCAGTTGATGAGCACTTCAGACGAAACACCAGCGGGCCGGGAGACATAGTCGGCGCTATCGGAAACGGATGTGGACTACCCTCGCAGTCGGTCCCGAGTGGGTTCGACTCTGACGGGATGCCGACTGGTATCCAGTTCATGGCGCGGGCTTACGACGAAAACATCAGCATCGCACTCGGCAGGGCATACCAGGAGAGAACGGACTGGCACACTCGACATCCGGCAGATCTTCTACCTACGGGGTAACTTGATGGGAAGCATCGTTGCAATAGGTGGCGGAGACGTCAGCACACTGGTAACCGAGCCCATTGACGTGGAGATTATCAAGCTATCAGGCTCATCGAACCCAAACGCCCTGTTCATCCCGACAGCAAGTAGCGATTCGGTTGAGAACTGGGAAGGATTCGACAGGGCGTATCGCGAGAGCTATGGGTGCGCCACTGACGTGCTCTACCTGCTGGGTAAAGCGCCCTCGTCGGAGTCTGTAGCCCAGAAGATCGACTGGGCCGACATCATCTACGTCGGAGGTGGCAACACCCTCAAGATGATGCGCAGATGGCGCAGATTGGGAGTCGACGATCTGCTCAGTTCCGCATACTCAGAAGGGGTGGTCCTCTGTGGCGTGAGCGCTGGCGCGATCTGTTGGTTCGACCGCGGGCACAGCGACTCGATGTCCTTCTACAGCCCTGACGACTGGAACTACATAGCCGTCACAGGCATGGGACTCTTGAGCGGACTGGCGTGCCCTCACTACAACGGCGAAACTGCCGGGGTACCCAGAAGACAGGACTTCCACGAAATGCTGAGACGAAAGGGCGGAAACGGGCTTGCCATCGACAACGATTGCGCCGTCGCGTTCACGTCAGACGGCTACAGGGTAGTCGCCGCGAACCCCGAATCCGGCGCCTACTCACTCCATGTCCAGCGAGGCGAAGTCGTCGAGCGCGCGCTGCCGGTTACCTCTGGCTATCACCCAATGCAATCCCTCTACGAAAGGTAATAACTATGTCCCACAGTCTAGTTATCAAGGGCGGCAGGGTAATCGATCCGGAGTCGGGTCTGGACGCGATTCGGAATGTCGGAATGACCGGAGGCCGCATCGAGTCCATAACCGACGCAGAACTACAGGGCGACGAGACCATCGATGCAACTGGCATGGTCGTAGCCCCTGGCTTCATCGACCTGCACTCCCACGGACAGGACCATGAGAACTACGAGATCCAGGCCCGTGACGGTGTTACGACAGCACTGGAGCTTGAGGTGGGTGCGGGCGACATCGACGCCTGGTACGCCGAGCGTGAGGGTCAAGCCGTCGTTAACTTCGGGGCAAGTGTGGGTCATATTCCTGTCAGAATCGACGTGATGAACGATCCTGGCGACTTTCTGCCGGTGGCTGATGCTGCGTTTAGGGAGGCTACTTCCGACGAGCTTAGTCAGATAAAGCAGGGCATAGAGAAAGGTCTCGAAAGCGGAGCCCTCGCTGTGGGATTCGGCCTGGACTACACACGGGGCTGCTCGAGATGGGAGGCGCTGGAGGTCTTCAGGGTCGCGGCCAAGTATGGCGCCCCGTGCCACGTCCACATCCGGGGCAAGGGCTATCACGAACCGATGAGTAGTATCGAGGCTGCAGGCGAGGTAATCGCTGCCTCCGCGATATCAGGAGCCCCGCTTCACATCGTGCACGTCCAGAGCACAGGTCTGGATGCAACGGGTGCCACACTGGGAATGGTTCAGGGGGCTCGCGAGCAGGGCCTGGACGTTACCACCGAGTGTTACCCCTATACTGCCGGGATGACCGCAATTGACTCGGCACTGTTCAGCGAGGGCTGGCAGGACAAGTACGGCATCAGCTACGACAGCCTCCAATGGGCGGACACCGGCGAGCGCCTCACAGCATCTACGTTTGCTGAGTATCGCGAGACTGGCGGCATGGTCATCGTTCACTCGACTCCGCAGGACGCAGTGGACACCGCTGTCACGAGTCCTCTCACCGCCATTGCTACCGACGGCTTCCTCCGGAATGGTAAGGGTCATCCGAGAACGTCTGGCACCTATTCCCTGATTCTCGGTCGCTATGTGCGGGAGCGGAAGCTGCTTTCGCTGAGAAACGCGCTGGCCAAATGCTCGCTAATGCCGGCCCAGAGACTTGAGAACAGGGCTCCGGCCTTCGCCTCGAAGGGGAGGATCAGACCAGGCATGGATGCTGACGTTGTCGTCTTCGATGCGGACAGGGTGATTGACCACTCCACCTATGAAGAGCCGACACTGGCACCCACCGGGATAGAGTACGTGGTCGTTGGAGGAAGGGCCGTCGTCGAGGCTGGCAAGGTGGTTGAAGGGGCTCTGCCCGGGGTCGGATTAAGGGCTCGTTAACGTCTGGATTCAAGGGTGTTTTGGATCGCTTTGGCTTTTGACACTCTTTCTGGCCAGATGCTACTATTGGAAGTCAGCGTACCTGAAAATACGATAATAAATGCTACGAATGGGAGTAGTACCGCGGCAGGCAGGCCACGAGAGAGCCGGAGTTAGGTGAAAGTCCGGCGCCAATGGCCGCGGGAACTCGCCCGGGAGCATCCTGCCCGAAAGGTAGGGGTGAGGGTGGACGACAACTCATCAAGTTGGATCGGCCAGTCCATGCACCTCAGAAGCCTGTGTAGGGCCGGACGGGGTGGCACCGTTACCAAGCCGAAGAGTGGTCCGGAGCGACAATCCGGACAACTTGGGTGGTACCGCGGGGTATCCGTTTGTAAAGAAGCAGGTCCCGTCCCTTGTGTGGACGGGATTTTTTGATATATGTGCATGTGAAACACAGTGCTCGGCTCGTTTAGGCCGAGAGACCGTGGGAGGTTCAAGACATGCGACGCAATGGCGGCCAGATAGTTTGTGAAGCCCTTCTAAGGGAAGGCGTTGATGTTATTTTCGGCCTTCCGGGAGGCGCGATTCTGCCCCTTTACCAGATCCTTCCCGAATTTCCAGAGCTCCGGCACATCCTTGTTCGTCACGAGCAGGGAGCAGCGCACGCAGCCGACGGGTATGCGCGCGTAACCGGACGCCCCGGTGTCGCGTGGGCAACCTCAGGCCCTGGCGCCACCAATCTCGTCACAGGGATTGCGACGGCGCAGATGGACTCCGTACCGATGGTAGTAGTCACCGGACAGGTTGGAAGGGCGGCGATCGGGTCTGACGCCTTCCAGGAGACTGACATCACTGGAATCACGCTCCCGATCACCAAGCACAACTACCTGGTGATGCACGCCTCCGAGATCGCCGGAGTTATAAAAGAAGCGTTCCACATAGCCAGCACCGGCAGGCCCGGCCCCGTTCTGGTTGACATTCCGAAGGATGTTTTCACGGAAGAAGTAGACGTGGAGTGGCCAGACGAGATAGATCTGCCAGGCTATAAGCCGAACCTGCAGGGCCACAGCGGTATGATCCGCCGCGCGGCAAACCTGATCAACGAGGCAGAGCGCCCGGTAATTCTTGCTGGACACGGTGTAATCCTGTCTCAGGCCTTTGATGAGCTTCGAGAACTTGCAGAAAAGGCACAGATTCCCGTGGTTCCGACCCTGCTGGGGTTAAGCGGCTTCCCTGACGACCATGTTCTGTGCGTGGGTATGCCTGGGATGCACGGCATGGCTTACGCTAGCCTGGCGATCGAGGAAGCAGATCTTCTCATCGCGTTGGGCATGCGCTTCGACGACAGGATCACGGGCGACACTTCGTCTTTCGCGACGGGTTCGAAGAAGATCCACGTCGACGTGGACCCAAGCGAGATAGGCAAGAATATCCCCGTTGACGTGCCCATTGTCGGCGACGTCAAGAGGGTGCTGGTCGACCTCAACAAGAGGGTGCAGCCTTCGACGCATATCGACTGGCTCAACAGGATCGAAGAGTTGAAGCGAGATCACCCTTCGATGCTCGTAAGGGAGACCGACAAACTAATCCCCCAGTACGTTATCAAGGAGATTTCCGAGGCGACAAATGGCGAAGCGATAGTTGTGACGGGGGTTGGTCAGCACCAGATGTGGGCTGCTCAGCACTACTCGTACAACGAGCCGCGCTCGCTGGTCTCTTCTGGCGGAGCCGGCTCGATGGGATACGAAGTGCCTGGCGCAATGGGCGCGCAGGTGGGACGCCCCGACAAGGTGGTCTGGTCGGTGGCAGGCGACGGCGGATTCCAGATGACCATGTGCGAGATTGCGACCATGGTTGAGAACCACATCCCCGTCAAGATTGCCATCCTGAATAACGGCTTCCTGGGAATGGTGAGGCAGTGGCAAGAGATATTCTATAACAGCTCCTACGTGGCAACCGGCTACAGCGCTAATCCCGACTTCGTCAAGTTGGCTGAGGCATTCGGGGCTTTTGGAGCCCGGGTTACCGACAAGTCCCAGGTCAGGTCCACGATCATGGAAGCGATGGCCTTTGACGGCCCTGCCATAGTCGACTTCGTAGTCGAGCAGGAAGAGAACGTCTACCCGATGATCCCCGCTGGAATGTCTGTACGGGAGATGATAGAGGAGCCGCGTCCTCAGGAGGCCCGAACATAGAATGGTCACCTCACAAAACGGCACAAAGCCGGAACACACTTTAACCGCTCTGGTGGAGGACAAGCCGGGAGTCCTGAACAGGATCACCAGCATGTTCCGCAGACGCGGATACAACATCGCGAGCCTCGCTGTGGGGCCAAGCGAGATTCCGGACCTCTCCAGGATGACCTTCGTTGTCGAGGGCGACACCCGCACCACCGAGCAGGTGTCCAAGAACCTGAACAAATTGATCGACGTGATAAAGGTAGTCGACGTAGATGACAACAATAGCGTCTGGCGCGAACTCGCGCTCGTCCGCGTCAAGTGGAACACTCAGCCACTCAGCGAGATAAAGGCCATAGTCGACATATTCGGGGCCAAGATCGTTGATACAACCTCCGAATCGCTGATAATCGAGGTCACCGGCAAATCAAACAAAGTGAACGACCTCGTCGACAACCTCACGGGGTTCGGCCTCCAGGTCCAGGAGGTCATGCGGACCGGGGTAGTGGCAATGAGTCGCGGTTCAAACGAAGGCGACTCACAACGCCGCGTCCGAGCCGAAAGACCAGCGGTGAAGTGGGAAAGCGGCAGCGTATAACGCTGGACCAACCCCGAACCGACAACAGGATGAACAATACCAGGTAACAACAACCTAGAAGGAAAAAAATATATGGCGAACATCTACTACGAGAACGACGCGAATATGTCGCTGCTCGAGGACAAGACAATCGGGATCATCGGCTATGGCAGCCAGGGTCACGCCCACGCGCTCAACCTGCATGACTCGGGACTCGACGTGATGGTCGGGCTCTATGAGGGCAGCCGCAGTTGGGAGACTGCCGAGTCTAACGGGCTCAAGGTTGGTCTGGTCGAGGAGACCGCCCGCGAGTCGGATGTCATCATGGTGCTGATTCCCGACCACATACAGGCTGAGGTCTACAGGGAGTCCATCCTGCCGCATCTGTTGCCCGGCAAGACGCTGATGTTTGCCCACGGTTTCAACATTCACTACGAATGGATAGTCCCGCCCGACAGCGTCGACGTGTCAATGGTCGCGCCCAAGGCTCCCGGTCACAGGATGCGCGAGGTATACACTCGTGGATCAGGGGTTCCGGGGCTGCTGGCGGTCCACCAGGACGTAACCGGCAATGCGTCAGATCTCGGACTCGCCTATGCAAGGGGAGTCGGCTGCACCAGGGCAGGCGTCCTTGAGACCACTTTCAAGGAAGAGACAGAGACTGACCTGTTCGGTGAGCAGGCAGTACTCTGCGGCGGAGTCGCCGAACTCGTTAAGACGGCGTTCGAGACCCTCATCGAGGCCGGTTACCAGCCAGAATCGGCATACTTCGAGTGCATGCACGAGCTGAAGCTCATCGTGGACCTGTTCTACCAGGGTGGTCTCGAGTACATGCGCTACTCGGTAAGCGATACGGCAGAGTACGGCGACTACACTCGCGGCCCGGTCGTGATCGACGAACGGGTCAAGGACAATATGCAGAAGATTCTCGCAGACATCCAGGACGGCAGCTTCGCTCGCGAATGGATCGCTGAGAACGACGAAGGCCGCCCGACCTTCAACCGTTTGCGCCAGGAGAACGCCGGTCACCCGATAGAAGTGGTCGGCAAAGAGCTCCGCGGAATGATGTCATTCCTTCAGGACGCAGACTAGCAGGAGAGAAGAGTCGAAAATGACTAGTTCGGAGGCAACCCACGTAGTCCGCCCACGCGCCCGCATTGCTGCGCGTCAGGCGGACTGCGTTGCCCTTGGAATAGCGATCGCCAGTTAGAGTTCCGGAATTACTTCCTGACAACCAAGGGGAAAAGAAGATGCCAGACGAAAAAGTAATGATATTTGACACCACCCTGCGAGACGGCGAGCAGTCTGCGGGCATCGGGCTGACCACGCCCGAGAAGATGGAGATCGCAAAGCAGCTCGAACGGCTCGGCGTGGACATCATCGAAGCCGGGTTTGCTGCGAGTTCGCCGGGTGACTTCGAGGCCGTGCGGGCGATCGCGGCCGAGGTCCGAAAGCCAATAATCGCGTCGCTGGCTCGATGCTACATTCCTGACGTTGACGCAGCGTGGGGCGCGATCAAAGACGCGGCGCGGCCACGGATCCACGTCTTCATCTCGAGCTCAGACGTTCAGATCATGCATCAGCTCAGGCGCAATCCTGAGCAGGTACTCGATATGGCAGTCGCCTCAGTCGAGCGTGCAAAGGAGTACTGCGACGATGTCGAGTTCTCCCCAATGGACTCGACACGCACCGACATCGAGTACCTGTACACGATGCTCGAAGCCGTCATCGAGGCTGGCGCCACTACGATTAACATTGCCGACACTGTCGGATACACGATTCCGGCAGAGTTCTATAACCGCCTCAGTCTGATAAAGCAGAACGTTCCGAACATAGACAAGGCGGTAATGAGCGTGCATTGCCACAACGACCTTGGCATGTCCGTGGCTAACAGCCTGGCAGCAGTGCTCGCAGGCGCGCGCCAGGTGGAAGGCTGCATCAACGGCCTGGGCGAGCGAGCCGGCAACGCCGCACTCGAAGAGATCATAATGGCGATCGAGACTCGCCCCGACCTGTTCGACGTCGGCACGAACATTGACACCCGACAGATCTATCGCACCAGCAGACTGGTGAGCGACATCACCGGCTTCCCTGTGCAGCCGAACAAGGCCGTCGTAGGTGCTAACGCCTTCAGACATGCCTCTGGAATCCACCAGGACGGCGTCCTGAAGGACCGGAGCACCTTCGAGATTATGGACCCGAAGTCGGTTGGCTGGCCCAGCAATGAGCTGGTCCTCGGTAAACTGAGCGGCAGGGCAGGGCTGAGGTCTCGCCTCGAGGAACTCGGATACTCCCTGGAACAGGCCGAATTGGACGAGGCGTTCGAGGCGTTCAAGGACCTTGCGGACAAGAAGCGCGAGGTAAGCGACGCCGATCTTGTCTCTCTGATGTCGAGCCGCCGCCGCCGTGTGGATGTCCCGGCCGTCTATAAGCTCGAGCATGTGCAGGTCACATCCGGCAATCACGATGTTCCGACGGCAACTGTGAGCATCGAAGGTCCTGATGGCGACATGATGACCGACGCGGCTACAGGAACAGGCCCGGTGGACGCCGTCTACAAGGCGATAAATCGGATCGTCCACGTCGACAACACCCTGACTGAGTTCCGTGTGGATGCCGTCACGGAAGGCATTGACGCCATAGGAGATGTAACCATTCGCATCGAGGCGGACGGCAGCGTCTACATAGGCCGCGGTTCGGATACCGACATCATCGTCGCAAGCGCAAAGGCGTACATGAACGCGCTGAACCGGCTGGTGAGCGTGAGCGATGCGACGGTTGCGGTTACCGATCCGTCCCCGTAACAGGTCGAACGAATTCTCGGGCCGTCTCCAGTCTTTGGGACGGCCCGAAAAGCCCTTGCCGACACCTCTCCAGCATCGATTCGTGACGACTTGCGCCACGTTCGTAGGAAGTAAGTCGCAAGGAACAGGCAAATAGAGACAGACTTAGAGGATTAGCAATGACCGCGAAGACTATGTTCGACAAGATCTGGGATGCCCATGTGGTCCGAGAGGAAGAGGGTCAGCCCAGCCTGCTGTACGTTGATCTCCACCTGGTGCACGAGGTGACGTCACCTCAGGCGTTTGAGGGACTGCGGATGGCGGGTCGAAAGGTGCGAAGGCCCGACCTCACGGTTGCGACGATGGACCACAACACGCCCACCTGGGAGTTGAGCCGTCCCATAACCGACCCGATAGCGGCCCAGCAGCTCGATCATCTCGAGCGCAACTGCAACGACTTCGGCGTTACCCTGTATGACCGGTTCAGCCCCTACCAGGGCATTGTCCACGTCATCGGCCCTGAGCAGGGCTACACTCAGCCCGGGCAGGTCATAGTCTGCGGCGACAGCCACACCTCCACGCACGGCGCATTCGGCGCATTCGCGATCGGAATCGGCACGTCGGAGGTTGAGCATGTGCTCGCGACCCAGACGCTGCGCCAATTCAAGCCCAAGACGATGGAAATCCGGGTGGATGGTCCGCTGCCGACGGGCGTCTCCGCGAAGGACGTAATCCTCTGCATCATCGGTAAGATCGGCGTTGCTGGAGCCACCGGTCACGCTATCGAGTACACCGGCGAGGGCATCCGGCAGCTTACCATGGAAGGCCGCATGACGGTCTGCAATATGTCCATAGAAGGCGGTGGACGCGCCGGGATGGTCGCTCCCGACCAGACCACGTTCGACTACATGAGGGGCAGACCCCAGGTGCCGCAGGGTGCGGACTTCGACCGCGCCTGCGAGGAGTGGGCCAAGCTCGTAACCGATGAAGGTGCTGAGTACGACACTGTCGTCGTGGTCCAGTCATCAGACATTGAGCCGTACGTCTCATGGGGAACCAACCCTGGAATGGTAGCCCCTGTCACGGGTCGCGTACCGAATCCCAGCTCCTACGACGATGCGGGTGAGAAGGAGTCAGCGGAGCGGGCGCTGGACTACATGGGCCTTGAGCCAGACACGCCAATCCAGGACATTAGTCTCGACAGGGTGTTTATTGGTTCGTGCACGAACTCCCGAATCGAGGACCTGCGCCTGGCCGCCGACGTGGCCCGTGGCAAGAAGGTCGCCGACAGCGTGTACGCGATGGTCGTACCGGGTTCCGCACAGATCAAGGCACAGGCCGAAGAGGAGGGACTGGACCGCATCTTCACCGAGGCAGGATTCGACTGGCGCGTAGCGGGCTGCTCGATGTGCCTTGGCATGAATCCCGACATCCTGGAGCCGGGCGAACGATGCGCTTCGACCTCCAACCGCAACTTTGAGGGTCGCCAGGGCAATGGTGGTCGCACTCACCTCGTCAGCCCCGAAATGGCCGCCGCCTCAGCGATCGCCGGACACTTCGTTGACATCAGGGAGTGGTAGCCAAAAACCCTTAGACGATCACTTCTACGACACAGCCTGAACAGGGAGCAATCAATGGAGCCCTTCAAGACATTTGCCGGCTCAGTAATGCCGATGAACCGCGTCAACGTAGATACTGACCAGATCATCCCAAAGCAGTTCCTCAAGCGAGTCGAGCGAACTGGATTCGGTGAGTTCCTCTTCTACCACTGGAGATACAACGACGACGGCTCTGAGAAATCAGACTTCATCCTGAACCAGCCGGGCTACAGGGACGCAGAGATAATCGTCGCCGGCCGAAACTTCGGATCGGGTTCGTCCAGAGAGCATGCCCCCTGGGCGCTCGGGCAGTACGGTTTCAAAGTCGTGATCGCTCCCAGCTTTGCAGACATCTTCAACAACAACTGCTTCCAGAATGGGCTGCTGCCGATTGTCTTGCCTGAGGAGACTGTCCAGCAGATCATGGAGAACGCCGAGCGGGATCCTGGATATCGGCTGCACGTCGACCTGGAGGCAGAGCGCGTGTGGGACGACAACGAGCAGGTTGTCGCCGATTTCAGCGTAGAGCCGTTCCGACGCCACTGCCTGCTAAATGGGCTTGACGATATCGGACTTACCCTGGAGCATGACGATGAGATCTCGTCATTCGAGTCCAGCCGGAGCTCCGGAGGCGGCGTGCTGACGTTCTGAGCCGGTCCCTCTACGTTCCGTAGTACCTGTCGCCGTAGTCACCAAGACCCGGCACAATGTAGTTGTGCTGATCCAGTCCCTGGTCGACTGCGGCGACAGTGACGTTCGGGCGAGGGATGATTCTAGACAACTTGTCCATCCCTACAGGCGCGGCAAGGACTCCCACGAAGTGGATACTGCCACTCTCATACCCAAGCTCGATGAGCAGACTCGCGATAAGGCAGGCGGTACCGCCGGTTGCGAGCATAGGGTCGATGATTAGAGCCCTTTCAAGAGGAGCTGCCGGCAGTCTTTCGTAGTACAGGCTTGGCTCCGCAGTCTCTTCGTTTCTCTCGACTCCAACGATTCCAACAGGGGCGTCTGGCAGCAATTCTGTGAACGCAGGGACGAGAGCCAACCCGGCACGCATGACGGGTACGATCAGTGTGTCGGCGAAGTCCTGCACACCTTGGTCAGTGCTGTGAACACGGTCTTCTGCAGTGCAACTGACGTCGTAGAGTCTCTTTACGAACTTGGCGGAGAGTACGCGCGCCAACCGATCAGATGCACCACGAAACTCTGCTGTAGGAGTGCTCCGGTTTCGCAGGACTGACAGGAGTTCCTGTTCCTCTGCCAGGCCGTTCACCTGGACAACGGAGTCCATACGGCGTATTAGCCGTCCGCGCCGTAAAAGACGTCGTCGTCGCCACTGGGCGAACTGCTGGCGGGATCGTTCTCGGTGGGTCGACGCTGGCGACGGAACGAAGGAATCTTGTTGAACCCGCCCTTGATGAGGTTCTGCACTGAGTTCACTTCTCTGGCGAAAGTGGCCTTGATCTGTGAACTGTACACGCCCATGCTTCGATACTTCGCATAGCGTTCGTTGGCCCTCTTCTTGGAGGGTCGACCTTGTAGCCTGACGAGTTCAGAGACTATGACTCTACCTAGGGTGCGTGCCGCTTCATCCGGGTCCGAATGCGCGCCCTGAGGGGGTTCCGCGACGATCTGATCGATGATTCCAAGCTGCATGCAATCGTGAGCCGTGAGGCGCATCGAGGGAGCAACGTCTTCAGCCCTCGAGGCATCCTGGTAGATTACTTCGGCGACCTCCTCAGGGGACACAGCGGTATAAATCGCGTTTTCCAGCATGAGCGTGCTGTCCGCGATTCCTAGTGCGAGCGCGCCTCCGCTGCCTGCCTGACCTGTGACTACTGAGATCGTTGGAACATTGAGACCTGACATCTTCGCCATCGCGGCAGCAATTGTATTTCCCAGTCCGCGCTCTTCCGCGCTCACACTGAGGTCTGGCCCGGAAGTGTCGATGAACGTGATCAAGGGCAGCGAGAACTTGGCTGCGAAGTCCATTGTCCTGTTGGCTTTTCGGAATCCCTCCGGTGTCGTGCGGCTCTCGCCCTGTAGGTCGAGATCGGTGCCAGGAGGAGCGTCACGTTGCTGCGCTATTATGGCGACAGTTTGCCCCGCAATCTGCCCTATACCCGAGATGATAGTCGGGTCGTCTCCGTAGGCACGGTCTCCGTGAAGCTCCACAAACTGGGTGAAGATCCGGGAGAGATAGTCGGCAGATGTGGGTCGCGCCCTGTGGCGGACCATCTGGACCGACGTCCATGCTTCTGTCGCTGTAATGTGTGTCTGTGGCCTGGAGTCGTTGTGGTCGCCGCCAAACCTGTACTTGGTGCCAAGGAGTTCAACGAGTACGCCGATGATGGTCCTGAGCTCTGTTCGCTCAACGACCGCATCCAGCATTCCGTGCGATAGATGGGACTCTGCGGAATGTGCCCCCGCCGGCAGAGGTTCATCACTTGCTCTCTTGATTACTCTCAGTGATGAGAATCCTACGATTGATCCCGGCTCCGCGAGGATTATGTCAGCAAGATTTGCGAAACTCCCATACGCTTGGCCAGTCGCCGGGTTGGCAAGTACAGCTATGAACGGCAGACCTGACTCGTTAAGACGGTTGGCAGCCGCAGCGGTCTTTGCCATCTGCATCAGCGAGAGAACGCCTTCCTGAATTCGAGCGCCACCGCTTGTGACTATCGCGACTACGGGAAGCTGACGTTTGACGGCCCTTTCCAGTGCGAGCGTAACTTTCTCTCCAACAGCGCACCCCATGGTGCCACCCATGAAGCCGAAGTCCAGGACAATCAGCATGACCGGCGTACCAGCGATTGCCGCCGTGCCAGTCACTACTGCCTCAGATAGTCCGGTTCGGCGCTGGTCCTGGAACAGGCTGTCGTTATACGACTGCCCCGATGCGAATGAAAGGGGATCGAGTGATACGACTGCCCGATTGAATTCACTAAAGCTGTTTGTGTCCACCAGCGAGTCGATCCGCTCGCGGGCGCTCATGCTGTAGTGAAAGTGGCACTGCGGACACACTCTGAAGATCTCGAAGAACTCAGAGTCTTCCAGGTCCAGGTCGCAGACAATGCACACCCTCCGAGCAGTTTCTATCTCGGGGTCCTCGGTGCCCTGCCGGGCCACGGAGTTGACGAGGTTGGCTATGTTCTGGACCAATGAATGCCGTCCGAAGTGGTGTAATCAGATTTCTAAGCCTGGTTGATTATAACATCCCTCGACTTGGAGCCATCACTTGGACCCACAATGCCTTCTTCCTCCAGCTGGTCCATGAGTCGAGCCGCGCGGGGATAACCGATGCGGAGTCGTCTCTGGAGCAGTGAGGTCGAAAGTTTGCGATGTGACTGGGCAAGCTCGAGTGCCTTGTTGAACATGTCGTCGCGGTCGGGCGAGTCGTCTTCCTGGACATTCCCGTGTTCGTCAAGGCCTTCGCCTCCCAGCAGGTCGATCTCCCTTAGCGGAGGCCAGGGGGTCTTCTTCCAGAAGTCCACGATGTCGCCAATCTCGTCGTCACCGATGAACACGCTCTGTACACGTGCTGGCTTGGAGGCGTCGAGCGGGAGGTAGAGCATGTCGCCGCGGCCCAGCAGTTTGTCTGCTCCGGCGGTGTCGAGAATCGTCCTGGAGTCTACCTGCGAGGTGACGCCGAAGCTGATACGACTCGGGAAGTTTGCCTTGATCAGGCCTGTCAGGACGTCCACGGATGGCCGTTGAGTGGCGATGATGAGGTGGATTCCTGTGGCCCGTCCGAGCTGGGCGAGCCTGCACAACGACTGCTCGATGTCAAACGAAGCTGTCATCATCAGGTCCGCCAACTCGTCGATAACCACGCACAGGTACGGCATGTTATCTGGCATCCGCTTGTTGTATGCCTCGATGTTGCGGACACCAACCTCTTCCATCTGCCGGTACCGGTCGAACATCTCCCGGATCAGACCCTTCAGATAACCCACGACAGTGTCGGTCTCCACGACGACAGGTGCCATCAGGTGCGGAATCCCGTTGTAGGGCGTGAGTTCCACCCTCTTGGGATCCACCAGCAACAGACGGGCCTCGACAGGAGTCTTTTCAGTGATAAGGCAGGATACGATCGCGTTGAGACAGACGCTCTTGCCGCTGCCTGTCGCGCCCGCGACAAGCAGGTGAGGCATCTTTGCCAGGTCGAAGGAGACCGCCTCGCCCCCGCTGCCGCGTCCCAGGGCAACCGGCAGGTGGGCATCCTTTCTGAGTTTCTGGAACTCTCGGCTCTCCATGACGTTTCGAAGGGTAACCAGGCTGGGATTTGGGTTCGGGACCTCGATGCCGACCAGTGACTTGCCCATCGCCGGCGTCTCGATGCGAATCGAAGGGGTCCGAAGGGCAAGTGCCAGGTCCTTCTCCCGTGCCAGGATGCTGTCGACCTTTACGCGGGTCTTATTCTCTTCCCGCTTTGTGATCTGTCGGCCTGATTCGTCCCGAAGAGGGGTCCCCTCCTTGTCTAGTTGCTTAACGACTCGGGACTTGCGAATCCAGCCAGGGACGAGTCCGTACATCGTCACAGTCGGCCCAGGCCTTACGTGGCCAACTTCGACTTCCACACCGTACTCGCCCAGGGTCTGGGTAATAGTCTCTGCAGTGTCTTTGAGTTCCTGGGATGAGATCGACATCTCGGGCGCTTGCTTCAGCATGCCAATCGCTGGCCGCTGCCACATCAATCCTCCCCCCGTGATCTTGGACAGGAGCTTTCGGGCCGGCGAGGGCGCGACAGGGGCATTCTGAACGCCCACTGCGGGCGTTGCTTCTGACGGTACATGGACACTGGGCTCTGTAAAGTCCGTCAGACCCATATTGTCAGCAGACCGACCGAATGCCGGTTCCTGGACGATAGGAGGATCCGGTTCGAAGGATCTTCCAAAGTCCTCTTCGAGGCTTGCTGAAGCAAATGCAGGCGTGGGAACAGGCTCTGGCTCGTCTTCGAAGTCATCCTGTAACGTTCGCCCTGCTGATTCATCACCGTTTGCCCCTGAGTAGCTCCAATCGTCAGGTACGGTGAAGGTCGTGCGGGAGGAAGAAAGGCCCTCCTCAGGCTCTTCGCTAAATCCACCGAACGAGGTTACGGGAGCAGAGTCCTCGTAGGATTTCTGGACGTCGTCTCTGTCGTCCCAGGCCGGCCGAGAACTGTCTTCAGAGCCATAGCCATCCATGAGGAAACTTGGTCGAACTGGAGCCTCTGCAAGGGGGGGCAGATCGGCCGGCTCCTCAGCCCGTTGCCTCCTGGAAAAGAGTGAGCGTATCCCCATTAGTGCCGTTAGATATGCCAGACCCAGTCCCTGGGCAATGGCTCCACCCACAATGAAGGCGAGGAAGGGCAGGGCGATTGCAGATGCGAGGATGGCAAGCGCGGATACTCGAAGCACTCCAAGCCAGTTGGGGCTGCCGATCACTGCATCGCCGAGGCTACCGCCCAGCGTTGAATATCCATAGCCCGTGAACCAGCCAAGTGCGCCATCGAACGGTCTGAAGAATGAGAGAGTGCCGACTATCGCCAGCACGGCTGCCACAGATGCGAGCCACAGGTTTATTGAGCCAAGAGCGCTTCTTCGGAAGACCAGCGCAAACACGAACGCGCCCAGCCACAGTGAAATAGGGATGAATCCCAGCCCTACTGTCGTTAACACCTGATCGCGAGTTCCGTTCACGGCGTCAAAGATCGTCTGACGGAACAGGAATCCGGCAACTGCTGCTCCGCCAATTGTGACGAGAGCAAAGAGTGTCAAAAGGGTTAGGCCGGAGTGTCCGCTTGCTGCTGGCGTATTCCCGGACTTGGACCCTGGCATATGGCAAGACCTCACTGGCGACTAGACTGGACACTAGACGGCCAGACTACTCCAACAGTGCAATATCCCTGCCAGGTGTACGAGCCTTGACGGTTCTGCCTAGACCTGCTCGATCACAGTCAGTACTGTCGGTCTCCTACGTGTCTCGCCGTACAGGAAGTCCGCAACTGACCGTGTCAACTGAGACTTCACACGTTCCAAATCTAGACCGTCGTTGTCTGGGTCTTCAAGGAACGACGAAACCAGTTTTGAAGTATTTTCAAAAACAGTGTCAGACTCACTGTTATCCGCAAAGCCAAAAGACCCGATGGCCGGGTCTGTCAGGAGTAATCCGGTCCTGGAACTCAGCGTAACAGTCACTGTGACGACGCCATCTCTTCCGAGTTTTCTCCGTTCAGTGAAGATCGAGCTGTCCGCGTTCCACAGTTGCCTTCCAGCAATGTACACGTGGCCTGCCGGGACAGTGTCAAGTACGAGTGCGCTTTCGCTGTCCATCTCCAGCACGTCCCCATCCTCGAGGACGAAAATCCGCGAGGACGGAATCCCCATGTCGGCCGCAATGGCCGCGTGTTGAGTCAGGTGCCTGTACTCTCCGTGCACCGGAACGAAGTACCTAGGTCTCACGATACTCAACATCATCTTGAGCTCTTCTTTTGACGCGTGACCATGCACGTGCACCATCGAGATGCGACTGTACAGGACGGTCGCGCCCTGCCTGATCAGGTTGTCAATAGTGCGTGCGACGACGGTCTCGTTGCCGGGAATTGGTGACGCTGACAGGACGACGGTGTCGCCCGGTGCAATTTCGATGTCGTTGTGCATTCCGTTGGCGATTCGGACCAGTGCCGAAGTGGGTTCCCCCTGGCTGCCTGTGGCGACGATTACGACTTCTTCCAGTGGAAGCTGTCTCGCCTGGGACATGGGTATAACGACATCGTCCGGCGCGTCGAGATAGCCCATGTCCAGGGCCATCTTGACGTTGTTCACCATGCTGCGACCAACTACCGTCACTTTCCTGTCGTATTTGACTGCCGCGTCTATGATCTGCTGAATACGGGAGATCAGCGAGGCGAAGGTGGCTATCATCACCCGGCCGGGCGCCTCGCCAATCACGCGCTCGAGCGCCTCACCCACTAGCTGCTCCGACTCGGTGTAACCGTCTACTTCGGCGTAGGTTGAGTCCGAAAACAGTAGGAGCGCACCCTCATCGACAATCTGGCTGAGCCTCGTGAAGTCAGTGGAAATACCATCGGCTGGAGTGTGGTCTATCTTGAAATCGCCCGTGTGTATCACTACTCCCAGCGGCGTTGTCACGGCTATCCCCATGGCGTCGGGAATCGAGTGACAGACGCGGAAGAACTCCGCATCGAAAGAATCGCAGATTGAGAAGGGTATTCCAGGCTCTACCACGTTGAGCTGCGCACTTCTGAGCAGGCCGTGCTCGCGCAGTTTCACCGAAATCAACCCGTTAGTGAGCCTTGAGGCATAGACAGGAGCGTTGATCTGTCTTAAGAGATGGGGAAGTGCACCGATGTGGTCTTCGTGGCCGTGGGTGATGAGAATGGCGCGTACGCGGTCCTGGTTCTCCCTCAGGTAGGTGAAGTCCGGGATGACAAAGTCGATCCCGGGCATGTCATCTTCGGGAAACAGTACACCTGCGTCGATAACGATGATGTCGTTGTCGTACTCCAACACCATCATGTTTCGGCCAATCTCGCCCAGTCCACCGAGCGGGATTACTCGAAGTGTTTGGTCTGGCATGGGCCTCTATTCGAACATGCTGAGCTGCTGTGCCGACTCCGACTCCCGCTCCTGCGTGTCGCCAGTGGCCTGCCGCTCGGCTACCTCGCGGATCAGCTCGGGAAGAGCTGAAAAGTCGCGCTGAATTGCCGGACGAAGGCCCGGATTGTGCAGCGCAGCCGCGGGGTGGTACATAGGATAGATCACGAGGTCCCGCCAATTGCGAGGTCTGCCCCTGGCCCGGCTTATGGACTCATTGGGAAAGAACTTGGCGAACGAGAATCTCCCAAGCGCGACAATCACCTTCGGCTGAATCAGCTCTATCTGCGCGTCCAGGTAAGGCGCGCATGAGCGTAGCTCTGCCGGGAAGGGATCGCGGTTGTTAGGTGGGCGACACTTGACCATATTCGTGATGTACACGTCATGCCGGGAAAGCCCTATTGAGGCAAGCATTTCGTTCAGCAGGTTGCCGGCCTGTCCAACGAAAGGCAGTCCCTGCCGGTCTTCGTGGTATCCGGGTCCCTCGCCGATGAACATTATGTCTGCGTCAAGAGCCCCGTCGCCAGGCACGCTTTTGTTTCGCCCCTCGGAAAGGCCGCACTTCTCACAGGTGGAGATCTGTTGAACGAGATCAGGGTAGTCGGTCATGGATAGCCTATTAGTGCAGAGGTGTTCTGACCCTTGGGTCCTTTGGACAAGCCTGCTGTCTGGCCTGTCGAACCTTCTGCAACTAGATGCTATATGAGCCATTCCAGCAAAGTAAAGGAGGCTGCGCTGCGGTTGAACAGCAACTCACTTGTCCAAAAATGCGACCTAGAATAGGTATATGTCTGTACTTAGCTGACCGTGCCGCCTAACCAATGAACTGGGAGGCGGCCTCGAGGCCAAAGTACCCTGCCAGCGCAATCCCTGTCGCCCGAATGGTTTTGCCTATGCAAACGATTGGGATGAACTTGGCGAGCGGATACCGTGTCGCGCCAGCCCAGACACCTGCTATGTCAAATGGTACGGGCAGGGAGGCACAGACCAGGAGCGCAGTTGTGCCCCATCGTTCCGTCCAGTTACTGAACCGCTGGATACCTGGTCGGTCGGCAACTACTGAGTTCCCTCGTAAGCCGATGTTGTAGCCGATCAGTTCGCCTACCGTAGCCGCAGCTCCGCCAATTAAGCCGACCAGGAAAGGGTTCAGAGCCGCGCCCATGGCAAACGTGTATGCGGAGGCAGGGGTCGGGAAGATCATCATCGCGCTGTTGGCGAATTCGGCCGCCGCAACTCCGAGGTATCTCCAGTTACCCAGGGTCTCGAGGTACGAGCTGAACCGGAAGAGCACGACCGCCAGCGAGATTGATGCCAGCATAAGCGCCAGCAAGTGCAATACCGCCGAGCGAGGTACGGCGACCGGCAGACGGATCGGTAGTGTAGGGGTTCCGGGCAGCCTCTGGACTAAGCCACGAAACCGAGCCTGTTCAAGAGAGAGGTTCATATCGGTTTCCACCAAGTTTTATCTAGCTGCCCTGATGTAACAAAGAGTAAACTCCTGCCATACAAAGGCGCGTCAACAGTTTTGGTCTTGTTTTGTCCGATAGTTAGCAGATTTCTGAGGATGATTCGGACGGACACGACTGAGAGAGGTTGTTCTGGGATTCGACGAGGGGCATATGCATTCGTGTATAATGCGAACCTGCCAGGCTTGGCGATTTCCTCATACTGCTCCGGAGATTGGTGATTGGATTCACTAGGCACGCACCTGCTTCTTGATCTGAAAGAGTGCAATGCAGAACTCCTCGACGATGTCGACTTTATTCGCAAGGTAGTTCTGACCGCTGCACAGGAAGCCGGGGCAACTGTAGTGGGGGAGACATTTCACAAATTTCGGCCCATTGGAGTTACGGGAATCGTGGCAATCGCCGAGTCGCACATCTCGATACACACGTGGCCAGAACACTCTTACGCCGCCGCCGATATATTTACGTGCGGGACGAGCCTTACGCCCCTTCGCGCCGCGGACCTGATAGTTAAGATGCTCGAGTGTGAAGACGTGTCGATTTCGGATGTGAAGCGAGGCGCCGTATTCGCATCAGCCTCCGCGGCCATCTGAGCGTACAGGTCACGATGGAAGGCCCGCCAGACGGCAACTGGCACTATGAACTGATTACGCCAGACCTCTACCAGGCTGAACGTATCGAGAGAGTCCATTTCTCCGGCCGCACTCCTTACCAGGAGGTCTTGGTGCAGGATGGCGCGGCATTCGGCCGTAGCCTCGTGCTGGACGGGAAGACCCAGTCAACTGAGGTAGACGAGTTCGTCTATCACGAGGGACTGGTTCATCCGGCGATGATTTCCCATCGCGCCCCCAGTTCAGTGTTCGTGGCTGGAGGGGGAGAAGGTGCGACTGTCCGAGAAGTGCTCAGGCACAACACCATCGAAAGCGTTGTGATGGTGGACATCGACAGCAAAGTCGTGGAGCTCTGCCGCGACTACTTGCCTAACCATCATCAGGGGTCTTTCAGTGATCCGAGGGTCAAACTGGTCCACGATGATGCCCTGGCTTACCTGGAGTCCACGTCCGAACGATTCGACGTTATTATCATCGACGTCCCCGACCCACTGGAGGCAGGGCCTGCATACCTTCTCTTTACCCGGGAGTTTTACAGCCTCATCCGTGACCGACTGACCGAAGGCGGAGTCATGGTCTCTCAGTCCGGCCCAACGGGCCCGTCGTTTTACGAACAGTGTTTCTCCGTCGTTGCTAATACAGTCGCCAGCGTGTTCCCTGTGGTAACGCTTTCAGAGACCTTTGTGCCCAGCTTTGGGTCGACGTGGGGATTCGTGATCGGGTCCCTGCAATATGACCCGGCTAAAATGTCTCCTGAGGATGTGGATGCCAGGATTGCCGACCACGTAAGCGGGCAGCTTCGCTACTTCGATGGGACGACGCTCCGTGGGATGGTTTCAGTCCCGAAATACCTGCGAGAATCCTTCTCCAACGAGCAGCGTGTAATTACGCGGGACGCGCCACTATTTGTCGTCTAAGAGACGAGAAGATCGCCTATAAGGTTCAATTACATGACGACCGAGTTTCTTTCAGGCCTTAACGAACGACAGCGTGAGGCGGTTGAGGCCATCGACGGGCCGCTGTTGATCGTCGCTGGGCCCGGAAGCGGCAAGACTCGACTCATCACGTACAGAATTGCGTACCTGTTGCGGGTAGTTGGACTCCCTCCCAGCCGAATCGCTGCGGTAACGTTCACAAACAAGGCCGCTCGTGAGATGAAGGAGCGGATCCAGACCGTCTCACCGTACGGCTCTGACAGGCTCACAGTTGGCACATTCCACGCCTTCTGCGCCCAGATACTCCGCCGCGACGGCGAGGAAATTGGACTTGACCGTAATTTCGCAATTTACGATGACTCTGACCAACTCGAAATGGTCAAGCGTGGGATGCGGGAGACCGATGTCGACCCTAAGCAGTTCTCTCCGAGAGTGGTTCTCTCGGCGATCTCAGGGGCTAAGAGCCAGATCCTTACAGCCGAAGGATTCACAATGCGCACCGCCAGCTACTTCGATGAAGTAGTTGGACGAGTCTACCAACGCTACGAGTCGTTGCTGGGACAGTCAAATGCCGTGGACTTCGATGACCTGCTTCTCAAGGTATTCCTGCTCCTCAGGGACAATGAGTCTGTGGCCGAAAAGTACAAGGGTCGCTACTCCCAGTTCATGATCGACGAGTTCCAGGACACTAACGTTGTGCAGTACGCGATTGCGCGACT
>JAGWBK010000006.1:0-1528 GCA_021295915.1 Dehalococcoidia bacterium | reverse complement strand
GACATCAGGAACATCCTCAGCTTCCAGAAAGACTTCCCGGATGCGAAGGTCATTGCACTGGAGCAGAACTACCGGTCGACACAGAACATCCTTGACGCTGCTTCCAGGCTGATTTCAGCGAATATTCAGCGCGTCGAGAAGGAACTGTTTACAGACAACGGTAAGGGAGAGCTGATCTCCATAACCGAGGGCTACGACGAGCAGGAAGAAGCTCAGATGGTGCTCCGCGAGATCGGCCTGCTGACCAGGTCGCAAGGCGCCGTTCCAGCACAATATCGGCTTGGCGATGTCGCAGTTATGTACCGAGTCAACGCTCAATCTCGGGCGCTCGAAGAGGCTTGCAGGCGATACGGTGTCCCGTACCAGCTGATCGGCGGCATGAAGTTCTACCAGCGGCAGGAAGTAAAGGACGTCGCCGCTTACCTGCGTGTGCTGGCCAATCCAGATGACGATGTGAGCCTGATGCGTGTCGTCAATCTCCCTCCAAGGGGAATCGGGGCAAGAACCCTGGACGAACTGGCCCGGCTGGCAAGAGATCAGGGCACGTCTGCTTTCGAGGCGATTCGCACCATCTCCCCTTCGACGGAGCTTGGCAGCCCGCTCGTGTCCGGTCCGTTTACGGCCCGTGCAGCACGTGCACTTGGGGACTTCAGGGAGCTAATAGACGGTCTGCGAGCAGAAGCTGGGCAACTAGGCCTTGTTGATCTTATCGAGAGAATACTTGAGAGGTCCGGCTACCGGAAGTATCTGGTGGACAGAGACGATCAGGCCGAGGACCGTCTGGACAACCTGAACGAGTTCAAGACAGCGGCACGGGAGTTCTCCGAACTCGACATGCCGGAAGGACTCAACGCCTTCCTCGAGAGCGTAAGCCTGGTAAGTGACATAGACAGCATGGAGGAAGGCCCCGATTCTCTAACGCTTATCACACTTCACCAGGCGAAGGGGCTCGAGTACCCCGTCGTCTTCATGGTGGGCATGGAGGACGGCCTGTTGCCTCATGCCAGGTCTATGGAGGAAGAGGCAGGTCTGGAAGAGGAAAGGCGACTCTGCTATGTGGGCATGACGCGCGCCAAAGAGCGCCTCTACCTCACGAGGGCCTTCAGGCGTGGATTCCGTGGTGGGACCGGCCCGAACCTGCCGTCGCGATTCCTTCTGGACGTTCCGAGAGAGTTAGTCGCCGGAATGGAAAAGTTGGAGCCGTCGCCTCGCAACGGCTCCGGTACATCTGAATCCCCAACCACGGGGCGCAGACCAGACTCGACGCCACGCACCAGGCGCGAGCGATCGGATCAGGGATTCCAGTTCTCCCGAAGGACACGGCCTGCCCCAACCTCGGAGCCGGCTCGAACACGCAGGCCTGGAAGGTCGGCAGTTCCCCAGACTCGCCGCCGCCGACCGGCCGCCGCTGCTGTGGGAGGACCTCCATTCGTTACGGGCGATAAGGTCAGGCACAAGGCTTTCGGTGAAGGGATCGTGATGAGCTGTGAGCCCAAGAGCTCAGACTTCGAAGCCACAGTCGCCTTCA
>JAGWBK010000005.1 GCA_021295915.1 Dehalococcoidia bacterium | reverse complement strand
AGTTGGACTGGTGAGTGCATTGTATCTCGCCAACCCAAAGAACGAGGCTTCAGCAAGCCTTTTTCAGCAGCCTGATAGGGTTTGGCGACCTGTCCACAGTCGGCAGGATCCTGAGCACAGGCGCGTGGTGGGTGAACAGGCTCATAGGGCGCAGGCAGCCCTACCCAAACCTCGAAGTCAATCTCGTCGAGCCCGACATGGACGCATTCTCGGGTATCAGATGCGAGTCGCTGGTAATCTGGGGGAGCAAGGACCCGTACTTTCCGCTGATTAACTCAGAGAGGGCGCTGAGCGCGATTCCGAACTCCCGGCTCAGTGTGTATGAGGGCGCTGGGCATGCGGCCCACCGGTCCGACATCGTACGGTTCACATTGAGCGTTCAGGGCTTCACCCAGCATAGCTCGTAACGCGATTGCTCAGGGTTGCGCCCCTACCTGTATTTCTGTATCTTCATACCGAATCTAAGAGGCAAGGAAGACTGCCAAGATCAGAAAGGAGTAACGCAGGCTATGACATTTGCGTCTGCTTTGAAAGGACTACTGGGAGTGCGTGAGGCTAGCGCCCACTGCGACATCCCCTGTGGAATCTATGACCCCGTCTCGGCGAAGATCGCCGCGCAGACAGTACAGAAGATGGTTCTTCGCATCGGTCAGCTCGAGGGCGACGACGCGGCGGCCCAGAACTCGCTGTCCCGTTACATCACCGTCAAGGAAGAGCATGCCGAGCTGTGCAAGCACGAGCTTCGTGTACTCTGGGCCGACTACACCTGGCCCGGCACGGACGCCAACGAGATCGCGGCGAAGTTCAACGCCGCCCTTAAGCTCGCCGGCCAGTGCAAGCAGACCGTCAGCATGGACAATGCTGAGGCGCTGGTTGCCGCTGTTGACGACATCGCTTCGGTTTTCTGGTCCACCAAGGGTGTCGAGTACAGCGACCCCGTCGCCGAGGTCCGCTACGGAGCCTAGATAGTCGCCAGTAGGTAGTAAAACTACCACGACAATACGAAGGGGCGTTCGATCGAACTCCCCTTATGTTTTTCACGATGCCAGCGAGCGAGATCAGTCCATGTAGTCCTCGCGCGGAGGGCTGAATATATCCAGGGCCTTAGATGGCTGGTCCGTAGCCACCAGTCCATGCTCGACTCCGCCGGGGATGATGTAGGTGTCCCCCGGCTTGACCCTGGTGGTCACGCCGCCGATTGTGAAATCGAACTCTCCTTCAAGCACCATTCCAGCCTGTTCATGCGGGTGCTCGTGCATCGACACTTCTGAGTTCGCGTCGATTTCAACCACGCTGAGCATGACCTTCTCGCCCCACATCGTCCTGAGCATTACCCCAGGGGCGAGTTCTCTCTGTTTCACGTCATCAGGATTGTAGGTGTAGGTCAAAACTGAGTCCTCCAATGATCATCGGATACATTCAGACGCCCTGTTAGTATTTTGCCATGGCGCGTTTGTGCTGAGGAGTTAGACAGGCAGTGATGAAGTCGTTATTCGGCGTCGGTACACCCAACTCTCCTCCCAGCTGGGATACCTTGCCGTTCAGGTTGCCGAACTCCATTGGCCGGCCAGCATTGAGATCGGCGTGCATTGAAGAGATCAGGTGCTCTTTGTCATCGATGAAGATCTTCATAATCGAGTCTACGAGGTCCGGAGCGAGATTCACCCCGGCCGCCTTTCCAACAGCGGCAGCCTCAGTGATGACACCCAGCGCCATCTCCCGCGTCTCCGGCGAGTCCATAACCTCTAAGAACGACGAGTGTGTGATGCAGGTCATACCGCTAAGGCCACAAATGTAGACCAGCTTGTTCCACAGCGCCTGTTCGATGTCTTCGGCAATCTCGGAGTCTATACCAGCGCCGGCAAAAGCCTGCCTTATGTCAGCCTCGCGTTGCGAAGGCCTTCCATCCTGCTCAGCGAACACGATGCGGCCTTCCCAACCAACCTCCCGGAACACACCGGGTGCTGGATGAGCAGCCTCGACGTAGGCTGCGCCCAACAACACACGATGCGCACCGAAGACTGCCGACAACTCGTCACCGCTACCCACTCCATTCTGGAGCGTGAGTATGGCCGTTTCCTCGCCTACTGCAGGAGCAATTGTGTCCATTGCGACACTGTTGTGGTAGCTCTTAACGCAGAACAGGACGAGGTCAGCGACCCAGGAACCGTCAGGGCGCTCTACAGCCTTGGCTTCGACGGTGAAATTGCCTGACGTTTCGCTCTCGACAATCAAGCCGCTGCTGTTAATGGCAGCCAGGTTTTCTCCTCTCGCGACGAACTGGACATCGTTTCCCGCCTTCGCGAGAAGGCCTCCGAAGTACCCGCCGACTGAGCCGGCAGCCATCACGAGGACATTCATACTGCGATTACCTCTACTGATCTTTCAGTTCGACAAGGACATTGACGTACCTGGTATCTGAGTTGTTTATGACACGATGGATTTTGTGCTCGCCGTGGAAACGCCAGGTGCCCGGGCCAGAGGGGCTGTCGTCGGACGTGCCGTCGTCGTACTCTACCGTGAGCCCTACGCCCTCCACAACGATCGTGACATAGTCACGCCCATGCATGTGCCAGTCGCTTGACTCGCCGGGATTGACTATCAGGTTCCAGATCTTGACTTTGTCATTTTCAAACAGGACATCGGTTGCAATGTCCCCGAGTGGTGCGTCTCCCCTAGGCATAGTGGTCTCCTCCTGTCTATTCCCCTTGCAGTCCTACTTTATCTCAATGATCGAATTGCTGTAGAGTGCGTCCCCGACGTTGGTAACCCTGTGGATCGAACCGCACTGACCCTGTACGATTTCGCCGAGGGCGTAATCGCGTTCTGCCGATGACCCATCGTCGTATTCGGCCAAGAGCCTGCCAGGTCGGGTAACGATGAATACGTATGGCCTGGAGTGCTGGTGCCAGTCGCTGGACTGACCAGGCTCGAGCACGAGGTCCCAGGTCATCACGTGGTCGTCCTCCCATTGCCTCTCGGTGCCGACGTCTCCTAGTTGTCGCTCGCTCATGTTCACCTCTCTCCTTGCTCATAATCCCAAGTGCCTGGACTTCATGCTTACAACATCCGGATGACCGACTACTATGTGATCGAGCAGGTCGATATCCATGATCTCGGCGCTCTGGTTCAGGCGCCGCGTCACCAGTATATCCTCTGGGCTAGGTGTTGGATCGCCAGAGGGATGGTTGTGCACAACGAGTATGGCCGGACAGTTCCGCCGGATGGCTGGCCTGAGAATCTCGGAGACCCTTATCGAGGCTGAGTTGACCGTGCCCTGGTAGACGGTGTCCACGCCAATAACCTGGTGCTTATTGTTAAGCAAGAAGACTCTAAGCTGCTCCTGATCAAGCGCGGCCATCTCCGCGCCAACCAGGTTCTTGATGTCGTCGGCACAGCTGATGACTGGCCTGGCGTCAGGAACCATGCTGGCCGTGCGGCGGCCCAGTTCTATGGCAGCGATTACCTGGCTGGCTTTGGCCGGACCGATACCGTGGAACTGGCAGATCTCCTCCAGGTTCGTCCTGGAAAGTCCCTGAAGTCCGTCCAGTTCCGCCAGTATGCGGCTCGAGAGCGCGAGGACGTTTTCGCCCCTCGTGCCGTCCCTTAGGAGAATTGCGATTAGTTCGCCATTGGAAAGGCTGCCGGGTCCGTTGTCGCGAAGGCGCTCACGGGGTTTCTCCCCGACAGGCATATCATGGATCGTCGGCGTGTATCTTGGTGTACCCTGCTCGCTCATGCGCTCAGTCTGCTCTCGATTAACTTGAACTGTCTATCGAGATTCGAAACCCTCGGCCACGGTCGGCATCGTGATTTTGAACTTAGCACACGTGTTCCAAATCCGTCAACCCCAAAGTGGACGGAATCTGCCACATGAATAGGAGCGGGTTGACAGCCCGTAGTGGCACAATACAATTGACGCGATACAATCGCTTTCAATCAAGTTTAAGGACACACAATGATCAGACGCGACAGGTTAGTTGAGACTTTCTGTGAGATTGCAAGGATCGACAGCCCTTCAGGAGAAGAAGAGGCCATGGCTCAATATCTCATTGCCAGGCTTGAGGGCTACGGTTTCAACGTCGAGAGAGACGACTACGGCAACGTCGTCGCCAACGATGGTCGCGAAGATCCCATAATCCTATCCGCCCACATGGACACGGTTGAGCCGGGACGAGGAATTCAACCGCTGGTCGACGGCGATAGAATCTACACGGACGGGACAACCATCCTGGGGGGTGATTGCAAGGCAGGTGTCGCAGCGATAATTGAGGCGCTGGAATCGATATTGGAGGACAACGTCGAATACAACGCTGTCGAGGTCGCGTTTACGCGTGAAGAGGAGATCGGCCTTGTTGGTGCGCGGAACCTGGACTTCTCTCTGCTCAGCGGCAAGGAGGCGATCGTTTTTGACGGAGAGGGCCCGCCCAGCCAGATTACGTCCTCCAGTCCTGAATACATCGGACTTGACATCGAGATCACGGGGCGAGCCGCCCATGCAGGTGTGGAGCCCGAAAAGGGACTGTCCGCAATTCGTATCGCCGCAGAGCTAATCACGCGACTGCCGCAGGGCAGGATCGACGATGAGACGACGTTCAACGTCGGCACCATCGAGGGCGGGACCGTGCGAAATGCGGTACCCGAGTCGACAACCGTTCATGGGGAGTTTCGCAGCCGGAACATAGAGTCGCTGGACAGCATTCGCATACAGGTCGACGAAGCCGTCAACGACGTAAGGGATATGTTCCCGGAAGCCGAGATCGACTGCCATCTTCACACCGAATTCGTCGCTTACAACCTTGAAGAGGACGACCCCGCACTGCACCGAGTGAAGGGAGCGCTGGAATCACTAGGCCTCACTCCGACGCTCCAACCTTCAGGAGGGGGCACGGACGGGAACGTGTTCAGGTTGAACGAGATAAGCGCGGTCGTCGTTGGCATGGCCGATCATGGGATGCACACCGTCCGCGAGTACGTCACGATTCCGGACCTGGTCGATGCGGCCCACTTGTGTGAGACCCTGCTCCGGAAGGACAGGTAGCTGATGTCGGTCACGTACCTGGGACACTCCGCCTTCCTGTTTGAGGACTTGTCCGGCGAGAAGTTGCTTATAGACCCGTTCGGAAACGACGAAGAGAACTACTGGTTCTTGAAGTCATTCCCTTCTATTGAGGTCGACCTAGTCGCCGTAACTCACGACCACTTCGATCACAACGCTGTTGAAGCGCTCCCGGGTGGTACATCAGTGTTGGCGGATGCAGGAGCGCGCCAAGTGGGTAATACGACCGTTACAGGCGTTCGCGATCTTCACTCTGGTTCGTCGGGACGGGCTGGAATGGCCAACATTATCTTTATCGTTGAGCATGAGGGCGTCCGGTATTGCCATGTTGGCGACAACAGGCACGACATTCCAGACGATGTAACCCGTGAACTGGGCAAGGTGGACGTGCTGATGACACCCGCCGATGACTCGTGTCATCTTCTGACATTCGATGAGGTCGATGCGTTGGTCGACACGCTAGATCCAAGGATCGTCATTCCAATGCACTACTACATTGATGGTCTGACGACGGTCGAGTCGACGCTGGAAGGGCCTGACGGCTGGGTAAGGAAGCAGTCGCCTCGACGCACAGTGAGGCAGCCGCGAATGAGAATCGATCGCAGGGGGCTGCCCTACGAGCGTGAGGCCTGGACAGTCTGGGCCGAGCTGGCACGTTGAGAGTAAGGCTGGCTTACGGGAAGGACGGCCTGGTCATAGATGTCCCCGAGCATCGCACAACCGTCGTTCAGCCTCAGTACCTCCCTGGACTGCCTGACCAGTACGGTGCGCTAAGGACGGCAGTCAGAGACCCGGTGGGAGGCGCCTCTCCACTTCGCCGATTAGCTGGACCAAATGACATTGTCGCCATATCTGTGTGCGATATCACGCGCCCTATGCCTACCAGTACCGTACTGCCCGTGGTACTGGAGGAGTTGAGACACGTCCCTGACGAGAACATAGTTATTCTCGTCGCAACAGGAACGCACAGACCGAACACGTGCAACGAACTCAGGGACATGCTTGGGTCTCAGGTCGTCGAACGATATACCGTCGTGAATCATGACGCTTTTGACTCGTCAGCTGTCGTGCATTTGGGCGAAACATCTGGAGGCATCCCGATCCTGCTCAATCGGCTCTGGACAGAGGCTGACGTCAGGGTGACTCTGGGGTTCGTCGAGCCTCACTTCTTTGCGGGATTCTCGGGTGGACCCAAGATGGTCGCACCTGGGCTGGCAGCCTTTCAGACGACGATGATGCTGCACAATGCAGAGATGATTGGGCATACAAATGCCACCTGGGGCGTGACGGTAGGTAATCCAATCCATGACGCGATTAGAGAGATCGCTGAACAGACGGGAGTGGACTTTACTGTAGAGGTCACACTGAACCGGGACCACCAAGTTACGAGCGTCTACGCCGGAGACCCGCCAACGGCCCATCGTGCCGCCAGTCGGTTCGCGAAGTCGGTGGCCATGCAGCAGGTTGAAGAGCCGTTCGACGTCGTCGTGACAACCAACAGCGGTTACCCGCTAGACATGAACCTGTACCAGTCTGTGAAGGGCATGTCGGCGGCGGCCCAGGTCATCAAGACTGGGGGAACGATAATCTGCGCCGCGGAGTGCTCGGACGGTGTTCCAGAACACGGCGAGTACAGCAGGCTATTGAGGTCAAGGTCCAGCCCTGAAGAGCTACTTGAGATGATCTGCGGGGACGGTCACAACGTCCACGACCAGTGGCAGGTACAGATACAGGCCCAGATTCAGATGAGGGCAAGTGTGCTGATCAAGACCGGCTACCTGGGCGATGAAGGGATTAGGCAGGCACATCTGGAGCCGGTGGATGACGTCGAGAGAGCCACACACGATAGGCTGGATGCCGCGGGGCCGGACTCGCGACTATGTGTGATCCCAGAGGGGCCTCAGACGATTCCGTATCTCGCGTAGTTACTGTTAGGGACCTGCGAACCTGCATTTAAGCAAAGAGGCCCGCACTGAATCAGCGCGGGCCTCTTGTTCGCTATCTGGGTAGGTCGGAGCTTAGCCGACTTCTACGACAGCTCCTGCCTCTTCAAGCTTGTCCTTAAGGGAGTCGGCTTCCTCTTTCGGAATGGCTTCCTTGACCGCGGCGGGCGCGCTCTCGACCAAGTCCTTGGCTTCCTTGAGTCCCAGAGTGGTGACCTCGCGGACAGCCTTGATGACCTGGATCTTGTTCGGGCCGATCTCCTGGAGAGTTACGTTGAACTCAGTCTGCTCTTCGACATCGGCGGCGGCTTCAGCAGTGCCAGCAACACCGGCGACTGTGGCCATCTGGACCGGGGCCGCGGCGCTGACGCCGAATTCCTCTTCGAGAGCCTTGACCAGGTCTGCCAGTTCCAAGACCGACAGTCCCTTGATTTCGTCTATCAGTTCATCTTTCGTAAGGGCCATTGCCATTCACCTCCGTGTGTGCTGCCGTTCTTCGTTTGATTGGCCGGTAAACTCTATGCCTGTTGCTCTTCCATGTTGTCAATGCGTCCCTGCAGGACTCTTGCGAGACCGGAGAGAGGTCCGTTCAGTACGTTGACAAGCCCGCCGATTGGGCCATTCATCCTCATCAGAAGGGTTGCGACGAGCTGGTCCCGAGATGGCAATTCAGCGAGTCGCTGAACATCGTCGCCGGAAAGTGCCCGACCGTCAAGTTCGCCTCCCTGGATCGTGAGAGCAGACCTATTGGCTCGAATGAAGGTGCTCAGAGCCCTTGCTGGCTCAGTCACCTCTCCGTAACCGAATGCGACCCCGGTTGGGCCATCTATTACGTCCTTGATGGCAGGCTTGCCTGCCTGATCGGCCGCAAGGAACGCTAGCGTGTTCTTGATGATTCGGTACTCGACGCCGGCCTCACGAAGGGCGCGCCTCAGTTCCGTCATTTCACCCACTGGAAGCCCAGCGTAGTTTGTCGTAACTACGACTGCACTCTTCTCGAACTTTTCGGCAAGTACGTTTACTGCGTCAACTTTGGCTTGTGTCGGCACTTCAGCTATCGCTCCCTACATAAATACGAATGCCCTGAGCCAGGGGCACAGGGCACGTCAATCGTTGTCTTGATTGCACTCTTGTGCGGCCTAGGCGGGCTGATGTCTTAGTCCCTATGGGGAACCCGCTGTCTCTGGCGACTGTTTCTTCTGTCTGTCTGAGCCTGGCCAATCGGGGCATAGATTTAGAGGCCTTAGCCTCGCATCCAACCCACCAGGCGACGAGGCTATTCTATACGAAGGTCGGAAAGTCTATCAACGTCTACAGGCACGCTGGGGCCCATCGTGGCAGTGAGAAACGCCGCCCTGAGGTATTGTCCCTTCACGCCGCTCGGACGGGCTCGAATTACATTGTCAACCAGTGTTGTGAGGTTGTCCATGAGTAGGTCATCTTCAAAGCTGGCCTTGCCTATCGGCACATGGATCAGGCCGGTTCTGTCGAGTCTAAACTCCACCCTGCCCTTCTTTGCGTCTGAGATGGCCTGAGGGATGCCCTCCTGTTGAACGACCGTTCCGGTCCTTGGATTGGGCATCAAGCCTCTGCGTCCGAGGATTCGGCCCAGCCGACCGACACGACCCATCATGTCCGGGGTCGCAATGGATACATCAAAGTCCAGGAAGCCGTTTTCGATCTCGCGGATCAGTTCATCGCTTCCGACGTGGTCAGCACCTGCTTCACGAGCAATGGTCTCAGCCTCACCCTGGCAGAACACCAGCACTCTAACCGGCTTGCCCACGCCATGGGGCAGTACGGCAACGCCTCTTACCATCTGATCGGCGTAGCGCGGGTCTGCACCGGTGCGGATGTGCAGCTCTATGGTCTCGTCGAACTTGGCGCTGGCCGTCTTCTTGGTAATCTCAACAGCTTCCTGCGGAGCGTACCTTGCATCGGCGTCCAACAGGCCGACTGCGTCGTTATATCGCTTGCCTCTACTGGCCATGTGGGTAAGTCCTCTTGGTTAGTCCGTTAAACTCGATCTGAGGAGTGAGTGGATCAGCTGACCCTGAGTCCCATGCTGCGGGCTGTGCCCTCGATGATCTTCATGGCGCCTTCTATGTCGGCAGCGTTGAGATCGGCGGCCTTGACCTCAGCGATCTCCCTGACCTGGTCACGCGTAACGGTGACAGACAGGGGCTCAGCCTTCGGGTTGCCGCTGCCCTTGTCGACTCCTGCAGCCTTGCGAAGCAGCTCGGCCGCTGGCGGGCTCTTGGTGATGAATGTGAACGAACGGTCTTCGAAGACCGTCAACTCGACTGGGACAATTGTCCCCGCGTTCTGAGACGTCCGCTCGTTGTACTCCTTCACGAACGCCATGATGTTGACGCCGTGCTGTCCGAGCGCAGGACCTACAGGAGGGGCGGGGCTTGCCCTGCCGCCTTCGATCTGGAGCTTTATGAGTGCGCGTACTTTCTTGGCCAAATGTCTGATCCTATGGAGTGTATTGCTAGTAAGACTGGACTGTCGTGTTAGGCGCGTTCGACCTGTAGGAAGTCGAGCTCGACGGGGGTCTCGCGACCGAAGAAGGACACGAGAACTTTGACCTTCGCCCGCTCCTGTGAAACCTCGTCGACGGTGCCCATAAAGTCCACGAAGGGGCCGTCGGTGATTCGGACACTCTGGCCTTTCTCAAGACCTATCCTGGGTCTCGGAGTGTCGGTCTCAATCTGCCTCAGAATGGTCTCGACCTCTCGCTCCTCCAACGGCACAGGCTTGGGCCGATTTTCGCTTTCGTCCTCTGCTGAAACGAATCCGGTGACTCCAGGGGTGTTGCGAACTACGAACCAGCTCTGATCGTCCATTCTCATCTGAACGAGGATGTATCCAGGGAAGATTGTGCGAGGGACAGCCTTGCGCTGGCCTCCCTTGATCTCCATCTCGTCTTCGGTTGGCACCACGACCTGCAGTATCTTGTCCTGCATATCCATGGTCTTGATGCGCTGTTCGAGATTATCCTTGACCCGCTTTTCCTGGCCTGAGTAGGCGTGGATTATGTACCAGCGGACTTCAGGATCGGCATGTGTGATCTGAGTCGTCATTGGCTCAATTCCCCAGCAGTATCCCCATTATTCGAGCAAAACCCAGATCCACCAGTCCGAGGAATGCACCGATGGCCACAGCCACCGCGATCACCATTATGCTCAGTCGGAGCGTTTCCTCCTTGGTGGGCCAGGTGACCCTACGGAGTTCGCCTACGACTTCGCCAATCATTCGAACGCTAAAGGCGCGACGGGCTACCTCGCCTCCGACTCTGCGTGTTACACCGGGATCCCGAGCCACGGCTACCTCACCTCTCGGTGCAGTACGTGCTCCCGGCACCGGGGGCAGAACTTCATCAACTCCAGACGTTGTGGATCGTTCCGCCGGTTCTTGCTGGAGTTATAAGTCCGCTCTCTACACGTGGTGCAGCCGAGCGTTACGAGAATTCTGGCTTCTCCCCGACGGGCCATCTTCTATCTGCTCCCTACTCCTGACAACTAACGAGAACGACCGATGTCCATTTTGCGGCCATCGGTTCGTGGAAATCCTCCGGGCTGGCAGGAGTTTCTACTCCATCGCCCCCTCCCGATCTGCTTGATCGGCGAGAGGGCGCGGATTAAATCGATTTGACTGTGCGGACTAGTCCAGGATCTTCGTGATGACGCCGGACCCAACCGTCCTGCCGCCCTCACGAACGGCGAACCTGAGCTGCTCTTCAAGCGCCACTGGCGTGATCAGCTTGATGTTCATCTCGATGTTGTCGCCTGGCATGACCATCTCGACGCCGTCCGGCAACTGGATCTCGCCGGTCACGTCGGTGGTTCTGATGTAGAACTGCGGCTTGTAGCCGTTGAAGAACGGGGTGTGCCTGCCGCCTTCGTCCTTGCTGAGTACGTAGACCTGGGCCTCGTACTCTCGGTGCGGAGTCATACTGCCGGGTGCAACTAGCACCTGGCCGCGCTCAATTGCTTCTCGGTCCACGCCTCGCAGGAGGACACCAACTGCGTCTCCGGGCTCACCCTCATCCAGAATCTTGTGGAACATCTCCACACCGGTGACCACGGTGTTCGTGGTCTCCTTGATTCCAACGATCTCAATGGTGTCACCCATCCTGACGATGCCGCGTTCGACACGGCCAGTAACCACGGTGCCACGACCCTTGATTCCGAAGACGTCCTCAATGGGCATTAGGAAGTCCAGATCACGAGGGCGATCCGGAACCGGAATGTAGCTGTCGACAGCATCCATTAGCTCCCAGATTCCCTTTGTCCACTCACCATCCCGGGTGTTGTCTTCGGCTTCTAGCGCGTTGAGTGCGCTGACCCTAACGATCGGGATTTCGTCGCCTGGGAAACCATACTCGGACAGGAGCTCAGCCATCTCAAGCTCGACAAGCTCGAGGAGTTCCTCGTCCTCCATTGCATCGACCTTGTTGAGAGCGACTACGACCGCCGGAACTTCAACCTGACGCGCAAGCAGGATGTGCTCGCGGGTCTGCGGCATAGGCCCGTCGGGAGCGCTGACGACCAGGATTGCGCCGTCCATCTGGGCAGCACCGGTGATCATGTTCTTGATGTAGTCGGCGTGACCTGGGCAGTCAACGTGCGCGTAGTGACGAGTGTCGGTCTCGTACTCAACGTGCTGGATCGCGATCGTAACACCACGTTCCCGCTCTTCGGGAGCGTTGTCGATAGAGTCAAAAGGACGGAAGTCTGCCATACCGGCTGACGCCAACACCTTGGTTATGGCAGCCGTAAGTGTCGTCTTCCCATGGTCAACGTGACCAATGGTACCGACGTTTACGTGGGGCTTCGTCCGCTCAAACTTCTGCTTAGCCACCCACAAGCAGACTCGAACTGCTGACCTCGTTCTTACCAAGAACGCGCTCTACCTCCTGAGCTATGTGGGCCCGATCCTATTTGGCGATCAGAAACCTGTCATTATGGTGGACGGGGAGGGATTCGAACCCCCGTAGCCCTTCCGAGCGCCAGATTTACAGTCTGGTGGTATTAACCACTCACCCACCCGTCCACGGCTAATCCAAAGTAGTTTAGCATAGCCAACTTTTCCAATCCAAGAATAGCAAACGGGGCAGAATAGTGAGAGGAGAGCCCCAGGGGGGATTCGAACCCACCAACCTCCCGATTACAAGTCGGGTGCGCTGCCGATTGCGCCACTGGGGCCCGCTATCTGCTTCGTATGACTTTAGGGCAGCGTCGGATTGGGGGTCAATAGCAGGTCTTCTGCAGTGCGCTGGACCACGCGAAATACTTCGTTCAAAGGAAGGCCTGTTTCGGACGCGATCCTGCGACAATCCTCGTACTCAGGACTGGCGGCAACAGTCTCGTGGTCAATGACCTTCAGCTTAACTTTCGCGGTACCGAGTCGGGTCTGGATTGACCGAATCTCGCGTCCAGCCTCGTATCGTTCTATTGGGCGCACCCTCACACCGAGCGTGGTCGTCTCCCGCATAATCACATCAACGACCTGTCTCTCGGTGCGCTCGTCCACGATTGCGCACAACATGGTGGCTGGCCTGTTCTTCTTCATCTGGATTGGAGTGAACCAGACGTCCCTGGCTCCAATCTCGAACAGCCGCTCCTGTACGTATCCGAGAACCTCACCTGTGGCGTCATCAAGGTTCGTTTCCAGGATAGACAAGCCGCCCGTCTTTTCACCCTCGGAAACCTCCCCTACCCAGAGACTCAACACATTCGGGTACTCATCGGGATCTCTCGTGCCTAGACCGTAGCCCTGCGCCTGCATAGACATCTGAGGCTGGCGAAATTCGGCGAGCGTAGTGATGATACCCGCGCCAGTTGGTGTCACCATTTCGCCAGTCCTGACAGGGTTGTTGGGGGCAGGAACTAGCGGCGCATCCGCCATGGTGAAGAGCGCTGAAGTAGCCGGAGAAGGTACGGGCAGAATACCGTGATCGCTCCTGAACACGCCGGTTCCCATGGGAAATGGCGACGAGAAAACACGCTCTACTCCGAGGTGTTCGAGCCCGACTACGCCGCCAACCACATCCACCAGGGTATCGAGCGTTCCCAGTTCGTGAAGGTGCAGGTGTTCCGCAGACGTTCGATGCACTCTGGCTTCGGCGTCGGCCATGCGATTGAAGACGGCAGTAGATTGCTTCTTGACACGATTGGAGAGCCCCGACGACTGAACAGAGGCAATGAAGTCGTCAAAACGGTGTGACTTACGTGCCTGGTCGTCAAGCTCGACCCCCACGTACGTACCAACAACGCCACCACGCTGAGATTGCTCGACACTGAGAGCGACGCCGGTTACGTTCATCGCATCCAAAGCACCGGTGATAACTCCACGTGGGACACCTGCGTCTATGACGGCGCTGAGAACCATGTCTCCACTCGCCCCGCCAATGCACTGGAAGTAGGCTGCCTTCAAGTTACCGACCTCCCGACCATGTTAGACGACGCTGACCGGAGGCTTCGACCGCGACCCGGACATCGCACTTGTAATTGCCTGCCTGAGCGTCGTTGTACGAAGCAGTTCTAGCGAGCCAGTAGGACTGTCCAGAGCAACCCCTCCGGGAACGACGCAACTGGACAGGCCGAGTCTTCCAACCTCCTGTACTCTCCTTGCTGGCTGGCCTACGGAACGGACCTCTCCTCCCAATCCCAGTTCGCCGAAGGCGGCGGTCCCCGCATCAACGGGCACGTCACGCACAGAAGAGACTATCGCCAGGGCAATTGCCAGGTCTGCCGCAGTCTCGACGACCCTGACTCCGCCAGTGACGTTCACTATTACGTCCTGGCTGGAGAGCGAAATCCCTACTCTTCGAGTCAGTACAGCACATACCAAGAGCAGCCTGTTGTAGTCGACTCCTGACGCAACCCGCCTCGGCGTGGGCAACAGCGAGGGATTGGTCAGCGCCTGCAATTCCACGAGAATCGGCCTGGTGCCCTCAAGCGCCGGAACGACGACTGAGCCAATGGAACCTGCGGAGTGCTGAGAAAGTAACTGGGCCGATGGGTCCTTCACGTCTTTCATGCCCGTCTCTGTCATCTCGAAGACTCCGACCTCGTTAGTAGAGCCGAAGCGATTCTTGATCGACCGGAGCAGTCTGAAAGAGTTTACAGGGTCCCCTTCAAGGTACAGAACGACATCAACGACGTGTTCGAGGACTCTCGGACCGGCTATCTCTCCCCCCTTGGTCACATGCCCGGTCATAATGACTGAGGTCGCAGTCGCCTTGGCCCACTGTGTGAGGCGGCGAGCGCACTCCCTGATCTGCGCCATGCTCCCGGCTTCGGACGGCAGTTCTTCATCGAAGACAGTCTGGATAGAGTCTATGACGACCAGTGAAGGCTTCAGGCCGTCCATGTGCGTCATGATCTCAGCCAGACCAGTCGCAGGTAGAAGATAGAGACCAGGAACATCGATCTTGAGTCGGTCCGCACGCAGCTTTACCTGATGAGCGGACTCTTCACCGGTGACGTAAAGGACCGGGCACTCCCCGGATGCGTAGGCAGCGGCGTCCAGTAGCAGAGTGGACTTGCCGATACCGGGGTCGCCAGCAACCAGAGTCACAGATCCCGGGACCAGTCCACCACCGAGGACTCGATTTACTTCCGATGACTGGAACGTCGTTCTTGGATGATCCTGGAGCGTCACTTCACGCAGAGGCACAGGTTCGCTTCCTGTTGAACCAGCCCAAGTCCCACGCCTGGGAGCTGCTGGCTGCGCTACCTCATTCAGAGTATTCCAGTCGCCGCAGGCCGAACAGCGACCCTCCCAACGGGAGGACTCGCCACCGCAGGCAGAGCACACGAATACCGATCTGGCCTTTCTTGCCATTGTCCCCTTAACACAGTGAAGGTCTGGGAGGAGTTCCTTCCCAGACCTTCAGCAGATTGCGGTTGTAGCCGGACTTAGGTCGGAGACGCCACCGAGGCTGGAGACTCAGCCCTGACGACGATCTCTCCCTCGTCATCAACATCGATGATGGCAGTATCAGCGGGTCCCAGCCGTCCACCCAATATCGAGTCAGAGAGTTTGTCCTCAACGTGGTCCTGGATAACGCGGCGAAGTGGGCGGGCGCCGAAAACGGGATCATAACCCTTCTCGACCAGCCAGTTCTTAGCCGCATCGGTTACGACAAGGCTAATTCCCTTCTCGATCAGGTTGGACGTTACGTCCCTAAGCTCGATTGGAATGATCTGGTGCATGTGGTCCTGGTTAAGGGAGTGGAACACGACGCTCCCGTCGATCCTGTTGAGGAACTCAGGGCGGAAGAACCGCTTTACCTCGTCCAGCACGTTGTTCTTCATTCGATTGTAGGCTTCGTCCTCTGACTGACCCTGACCTGACCTGGCGGCGAAGCCGATGGACCTGTCCTGCCGGATTAAGTCTGAGCCTATGTTTGAGGTCATGGCGACGATAGTGTTGCGGAAGTCCACCTTGCGACCCTTGGAGTCGGTCAGGTGCCCGTCGTCGAAAATCTGGAGCAGGATGTTGAAGACCTCAGGGTGCGCCTTCTCGATCTCGTCGAGCAGAATGACGCAATAAGACTTGCGCCTGACTGCCTCGGTGAGCTGACCGCCGTCGTCGTAGCCGATGTATCCCGGAGGTGCACCGACCAGACGGGCGACCGAGTGCCGCTCCATGAATTCAGACATGTCGATTCGAATAAGGGCATCCTCAGAACCGAACAGGAACTCGGCGAGTTTGCGGACAAGCAGGGTCTTACCCACGCCAGTCGGCCCCAGGAACATGAATATGCCAGTGGGGCGTCTCGGGTTCTTGAGACCAGCGCGTCCCCTGCGGACCGCCTTGGAGATCATCGTAATAGGCTCATCCTGCCCAATGACCTTCTGATGGAGGACTTCCTCCATGTTGATGAGTCTTTCGGTCTCATCAGCAGCCAGTCCAGTGACCGGGATTGAGGTCCACATGCTCACTACTTCGGCGATGTCCTCCTCTGTGACCTTCGGAGCTTCATCGGACTGCTCGTCCTTCCAGGATTGTTCGAGCTCATCGAGTTTATCGGCGATGCTCGCCTCTCTGTCCCGGAGTTCGGCAGCGTACTCATACTGCCTGCTCGCGATGGCCTCGTCTTTCTCATTGCGGACACTCTCCAGCATCTTCGTCACTTCCTGCACGGACAGTGGCGCGGTGCTGAAATTGATGCGAACACGAGAGGACGCCTCGTCGATGAGGTCGATAGCCTTATCGGGCAGGAAGCGATCTGAGATGTACCTGGACGCCAGTACTGCCGCCTGCTGAAGAGCCTCATCGGTTATTGTGAGCTGATGGTGCTCTTCGTAGTGCTTTTTGACTCCGCGCAGGATGTCGACAGTCTCTTCAGTAGTAGGCTCTTCCACCCTGACGGGCTGGAATCGTCTTTCGAGAGCGGGGTCTCGTTCCACGTACTTCCGGTAGTCATCGAGGGTCGTTGCACCGATTGTCTGCAACTCTCCGCGTGCCAGCGACGGCTTCAGGATGTTCGCGGCGTCGACCGCGCCCTCGGCAGCCCCGGCACCCACCATAGTATGGACTTCGTCTATGAAAAGGATGCAGTTGCCTGCATTGCGGATCTCTTCAACGACCTTCTTTAGGCGTTCTTCGAATTCGCCCCTATACTTCGTGCCCGCCACCAGCGCACCCATGTCGAGTGTCACGAGTCGCCTGCCCTGAAGTGTGCTGGGAACGTCATTATTCGATATTCTCTGTGCGAGCGCCTCGACAATTGCAGTCTTGCCAACTCCAGGCTCGCCGACGAGCACCGGGTTGTTCTTCGTCCTGCGGCTGAGAATCTGGGTTACGCGCTGAATCTCCCGCTCGCGACCCACGGTCTCATCAAGCTTGCCTGAGCGGGCAGCCTGGGTGAGGTCTATGCCGAGCTGGTCGAGCGTCGGCGTTCTTGAAGTTGCTCTTCCACTGCCGCTGCTCTGTGACTGCTGGACGTTCTGACTGAGTATCCGACTCGTCTCGGCGCGAATCTTGTCCAGGGTGACTCCGAGACTCTCAAGCACGCCTGCGGGGACGCCCTCGCCCTCACGCATCAGGCCGATCAACAGGTGTTCGGTGCCGATGTAGTTGTGATTGAGCCTTCGGGCCTCGTCGACAGCCAGCTCAATGACTTTCTTGGCCCTGGGTGTGAGTCCAATCTCACCGGAAGGGGTTCGCTCTCCCCTGCCGATGATGAACTCGACTGCAGATCGGACCTTGCTGAGCTCCACACCAAGGTTGTTGAGCACCTTGGCAGCGACTCCATCTGTCTCGCGGACAAGGCCAAGAAGAATATGCTCGGTACCAATGTAAGTATGGTTAAACCGCTGTGCCTCTTCTTGTGCCAGGGAAAGGACTCGACGTGCCTTTTCCGAGAATTTCTCAAACCTGCTGGCCATGGAAGCGTCTCCTCGTCGGGAAAGTCAGTTCGACAGATAAGGGTACAGGGTTAGAAGAACCGCTCTTCACTCGCCTGCTTGAGGCTGAGTCCAAGCCTTCTACGTTCTGGCTCGATCCGCAGAATTTTGACTTCTACCTGTTCACCTTCCCTCACAACTTCCCGAGGGTGATTAATCATCCTTGCTGAGAGTTCGGAAATGTGAATCAGACCTTCAATGGAGTCCTCAACTCTCGCGAAGGCTCCGAAGTTGGTCAACTTGGTCACAGTTGCATTTACGACATCGCCGATGTTGTGACGCTCGTGGATGGTCTCCCACGGCTCGGGCTGGAGCCGCCTGAGGCTGAGAGCGATCTTCATGTTTTCGGCGTCTACCCGCAGTACGTATACGTCGACCTTCTGGCCGACGCTCACCACTTCTTCGGGGGAGTTGACCATGCTCCACGAGAGTTCTGAGATATGAATCAACCCATCAGCGCCGCCAATGTCGACGAATGCGCCGAAGCTGCTGATGCCAGTTACGGTACCGTTTCTGGTCTGACCTTCTTCAAGCTCTTCTATCAGCTTGGCCTTGCGAGCATCACGCGACTCCTGAACGGCCTGCCGCTCGGAGAAGATGGCCCGATTCCGGCTCCGGTTCACTTCAAGAACCTTCATCTGAATCTGGCGCCCGATTTCGGCGTTCTGGGCCTCCTGAATGGTCTCGGTCTCTCCTTCGGAGAGGCCATCGCCGCCTTCCTGGTAGATACGGAAGCGCTCACGGGGTACCGAAACCAACTGAGACATGGGTACGAAGCCCTGGACTCCTTCGACTTCGACGATTGAGCCACCCCTGTTGAAACCGGCGATACTGCCTTCGATAACCTCTCCGGCATCCATCGCCTTCTCGAGGTAGCGCCAGCCCTGCTCGCCAATAGCTCGATCCACGGACAGTATCGCGGGATTGTCGCCCGATTCAGGGCGAACAACCATTGCGATTATGGACCCTCCCACCAGTCCTTCGATATCGGTGGTATCAATGGTGCGCATCTCATTCGCGGGAACATGGGCTTCGGCCTTCTGTCCGATGTTGACAAACAGGCCGTCGGAGGTGTCTGCCCGCATCACGACGCCCTCAACGACGTCGCCCCGGCGGACATTCTTGATCTCCCCCATCATCTGATCGAGCAGCTGGCCCATATCTTCTTCTTCAGGGGCCACTTGCTCTCGCTCTTGTTCAGTAGTCATTCGTTCAACTTTCCGGTAAAAGAGTCAGGTAGGTTCATTATATGTAATGATTTTCGACTGGTAAAGCCGCGCCCATCGCACAAAACGCCCTGAGCAGGGCCCTTGGACAGTGAGTATCTGGTAGAAGTCGCCGCCCCGACTTTCCCCCTCTTAGTAATAGTGACGTGATTGTATCATGGCGGGAATGGGCTGAAAACCCATTTTTGGAGGGCAACAGGCAGCGCAAAGCGACGTATGAACTGCCATTTTCGCAAGGTCTTCGGTCAACTCCGACCTTTTTTGAGGAACACCCTGGCAGTGGCCTAGTATCGTCGGCGCTGAAGCGTTTCACTTCCGTGTTCGGGATGGGAACGGGTGGGTCCGCCTCGCTCAAACCACCAAGGATAGTTGGCGAAATTATAGCGGAGTAGAAATTCCGGAGTCAACGATTTCCTTGACTGGTTTGGGGGCCCATGCTAGCATTGCGGCCAATTGGAGACTCCTCGTAAGAGCTAGGATTGCGGAGGTAATGCACGTGGCGACAACTCAGCTACTAGAGGTCAGCGAACTGGCCGCCCAGAAGTTCCAGGATATCCTCCAGGAGGAGGGTGAGGGCGACGGGCTGCTCCGCGTAATGGTGATGCCCGGTCCTCAAGGCGGCGTTCAGTACATGCTCAGCGTCGAAGCTGAGGCCGCTGAGAATGACTTCGTTATCGACACCCACGAAATCCAGGTGCTGGTTGACGCAGACAGCGCACCCCTGCTCGACGGCTCGACCATAGACTATATGGAAGGGCTGATGAGGAGCGGGTTCGTGATCAGTAACCCGAACTTCCAGGCCGGATGCGGCTGCGGTGGCGGCGGCGGCGGATGCGCTTGCGGCGGCGGCGGCGGCGGATGTGGCTGCGGCGGTGGAGGTGGCGGCGGATGCGGATGCGGCGGTCACTAAGGCCAAATACCACTAAGACCAAGTAAAGAAAAACGGAGCGGTCAACTCGCTCCGTTTTTTTGATTTCGATAAACGTTGCTAATCTCGTCGATCGATCTGTTCGAGAGAGACCCGCTCCTGGGTCTGATAACGGTCGTTACACTGTGCGCTTCGCTCGTAATAGGGATTACCGTCCACGAGTTCAGCCATGCGTATGTGGCGACGTCACTCGGCGACCGCACAGCCGCCAACCTGGGGCGACTCTCGCTCAATCCTATACGGCACCTGGACCCGTTGGGCAGCGTGCTTATCCTTCTAGCCGGTTTCGGCTGGGGCAAGCCCGTGCCGGTCAGTCCGACCTTCCTGCGAATCGGGCAGCGAATTGGGCTGGCGATGGTATCACTGGCCGGGCCGCTATCGAACATCATAGCTGCCGCCGTGTTCGGTATCGCAGTTAGGGCTGACGTTGCGGGGCTGGCAGGTCCGGAGTTTACTGTCGGCAGGTTCGAAGGCAGAGCCCTGATTGAGTTCGCCCTCGTATCTCTAGTGAGATGGAACCTGGTACTCGCCGTATTCAACCTGCTCCCCATCGCTCCGCTAGATGGATTCAAGGTGGCGCTGGGGGTGCTACCGAAGGATGCGGCTAGTGCCTACGCCAAGACCGAAAGGTACGGTCCGGGAATTCTGTTGATCCTGATTCTGGCCGGGATCGTTTTCGGCATTCCCGTCTTCTCAACAGTGATATGGCCAGTAGTAAACCTCTTCGGAGACATAATCCTAGGTTCGAGCCTTCTGTGATAGTCTATCAGCGACGATGGACGCTAACACCGGAACGTTGAGGTGTCATCTTGGAACGAATAACAATTGTGGGAGTCGGACCGATTGGAGTTTCAATCGGGCAGTCCCTTATGAAGCGCAAACTCAGCAACACCGAGGTCGTGATTACGTCAGGAGACCGCGCTGTCATGTCTGCTGTATCAAAGATGGATGCAGCTCACAAGACTATTGGCGGCCTTCGGCAAGCGGTGGAGACCGCCCAACTCGTGATACTCGACGCACCGCTCGGCGAGCTACATGAGCTGATGGAAGCGGTCGGACCATCAATTGAGCCTGGTGCGGTCGTGACCGATACGGTCAGCGTCAAGGGCCCTGTGATTAAGTGGGCCAGCGAGTACCTGCCATCAGACGCTAGCTTCGTTGGTGGTCATCCACTGTTGAAGGCGACTCCATATTCTCTCGAAGAGGCCGATCCGTCGATCTTCAACGGCGCAAGGTACACTGTCACTCCCTCAGAGACTTCGGACGAGCAGTCGATCAGGACCGTCGTGGGACTGATCGAGGCACTCGGCGCCAAGCCGGTGTTCCTCGATCCCGCAGAGCATGATTCATATGCCGCGGCAATGCACCACCTTCCGGTCATTATGTCGTCAGCGTTCGTCAACTCGACCGCGGGTAGTGACGGTTGGCGTGAGATGCACATGCTTGCGGAGTCTCAGTTCGAGGTGTTTGGGAGGCATGCCTCCAACGATCCACTGGACAATGAGGCTATGTCCCTGGCAGATCCGGAGGCGCTGGCACACTGGATAGACCAGTTAATCCTCGAGTTGTACGAGTTCAGAAACGAGATCAAGGACGGGAGCGAAGAGCTAATCGAGCGGTTTGTAAGCGCCTGGGAACACAGGGCGAGGTGGGAGGCGGACGCTGTCGTCCCACAGGAAGGCGTACGGATACCCAGCGCAGGTGAATCCATAGCGAGCGCGATGCTGGGTGAGAAACTCGCCCAAAGGCTTGGCGCGCTTCGACAGAAGGAAGAAGAGCAAAACACCACGTACAGATCCAGGAGATAGGGTCAGTGAACCGAACAGTCGAGCACAGTCCCCGCCTCGAAGGAACGGTCGTTCCTCCCGGCGATAAGTCCATCTCGCACCGGGCGGCGCTGTTGAATGCCATTTCTGACGGCGACGCTGTGGTCTCCAACTTCTGCGTTGGCGACGACCGGACCTCGATGCTTGGCTGCCTGAGGGGCCTGGGCGTGGAGATCGAACGCGCGGCAGAGGATGGAGCTACTGCCGACAGGGAGTACTTCAACATCTCGGGCAGGGGCAAGTCCGGCCTGGTCGAGCCGAACGATGTCCTCTTTTCCGGGAACAGCGGCACTACGATGCGACTGGTCTCTGGTCTGCTCGCGGCACAATCGTTCTTCAGCGTCATCACTGGAGACTCGTCCCTGAGACGTCGACCCATGAAGAGAATCCTGACACCACTTTCGATGATGGGAGCCGAAGTGATGGGCCGAAATGGCGGCTCGCTTGCGCCCCTAGCCTTCAGCGGTGGTGAAATTCAAGGAATCGAATACGATATGCCCGTCGCGAGCGCTCAGCTCAAGTCGTGCATTCTGATTGCGGGTCTGTACGCAGAGGGCGAGACCACTGTGATCCAGCCCGCCGAATCCCGTGACCATACCGAGAGGATGATGGCCGCCATGGGGGCCGACATCGAAAAGGACGGACTCAGGGTGACCGTAAGACCGTCTGAACTGAAGTCGATCAACATCCAGGTGCCCTCTGACATCAGCGGGGCCGCCTTCTGGCTTGTCGCTGGAGCAGCACACCCTAACGCCCGGATTACCGTCAAAGGGGTCGGGGTCAACCCGTCCCGCACCGGCGTGCTCGATGTCCTGGCCGAGATGGGCGCGAACATTCGGATGGAGAATGTTCGCGAGGACGGCAATGAGCCGGCTGCAGACCTTGTCGTCGAATCAAGCGACCTGAAGGGCATCGAAATTGGTGGAGATATCATCCCGCGCGTAGTCGATGAGCTTCCGGTGCTGGCAATGGCTGCCTCGCAGGCCTCGGGCCAAACTGTCATAAGGGACGCCGCGGAACTAAGGGTCAAGGAATCGGATCGGATCTCGGCGACCGCCGAGGGTCTACACGCCCTTGGAGCCTCGATACGAGAGATCGACGACGGCATGATCATCGAGGGTGGCTCTAAGCTCACAGGCGCGGAAGTCGTCAGCCACGGAGACCATCGAATAGCCATGTCCATGGCGGTAGCAGGACTCGTTGCCGGCGGTGAGACTCACATTGGTGATTCAGAGGCCGCGGATGTCTCCTACCCATCTTTCTGGGAGACACTGGAAGGCCTGAGGTCCTGACGTACGGTTGACCAACCGGTCCGTGGACAGCAAATCTGACGGCCGCCTGTTTGTCCTGTCCGGGCCCTCAGGGGTCGGGAAGGACGCCCTGCTCTCTGTTATGAAGCAGCAGCGCGAGGATTTCTACTTTACGACTACGGCGACTACCCGTCCAAAGAGACCGGGCGAGCGCGACGACGTCGACTACCTCTTCATGGCACGCGGTGAATTTCAGCGCATGATAGATGAAGACGGCCTGCTGGAGTGGGCTGAAGTGTACGGCAACCTGTATGGGGTCCCAAAGTCGCAGGTGACTGATGCCCTTGAGGCTGGTCGCAATGTGCTTCTGAAAGTGGACGTCCAGGGCGCAGCAACGGTCAAGAGGCTGTACTCTGACGCGGTGCTGATATTTCTCGAGCCGCCAAGCATGGAGTCGCTGGACAGGCGACTTACGGATCGCGGCACAGAGCAAGGCGAGGCGCTAAGGATCAAGTTGGAGACGGCGCGCGAGGAAATGAAGGCAGCTGACTGGTTCGACCACAGGGTAGTGAACCATGACGGCAGGCTCGACGAAGCCGTGTCGGACATAGCCAGGATCGTTGCCCAGGAGACAACTCCGAAATAGGGTTTCCGGACAGCAGGCACAAAATACACTAGGGGGAAATCGGATGGACCAGGCGCTATCCAACATCAAGGTACTGGACCTCACTCACGTTCAGGCCGGACCGTCATGTGCCCAGATGCTGGGATTCCTGGGCGCGGACGTCATAAAGGTCGAAGATACCAGGGGCGGAGACAGCACACGCACTGATCTCGCACACCGCGAAGACTCAGACAGCGTCTACTTCCTGATTTTCAACAACAACAAGAGGGCGGTGACTCTCGACCTCAAGACGGAAAGGGGCAAGGAGCTGTTCATCCGGCTGGCGCAGTGGGCCGATGTGCTGGTCGAGAACTTCTCGCCGGGGATGCTGGACAGGCTGGGCCTGGGATGGGACGTGCTGCACTGTCTGAATCCGAGACTGATCTACGCGACCATCAAGGGCTTTGGCACCTACGGGCCATATGCGGACTACAAGGGTTACGAGTTCGTCGCGCAGGCCGTTGGCGGAGCGATGGCGACCACCGGATACGAAGACAGACCACCAGTGATGATCACGCCCGGAGTCGGAGACTCGGGAAGCGGGCTTCACGCTGCCATCGGCATACTTGCCGCGCTCCACAAGCGAGATCGCACAGGTGTGGGGCAGATGGTCGAAGTGTCGATGCAGGACTCTGTGGTGAACCTGATGCGGATGTTTCTCACAAGGACACTTGGGCACGGCATCGACCACACCCGACAGGGTCACAGTGGGACACGTGGCCTCCCCATGGTGTTCCCGTGCGAACCGGGCGGTCCAAACGACTATGTGATGATCCATCCTCGTGGTGACGGCTGGGACCTGATGCTGGCGGCGATGGACAGGTCTGACCTCATAGGCGATCCCCGTTTCGACGACGAAGAAGAGCGTGTGAAGAACAGCGATGAAGCGGAACGCGTGATCACCGAGTGGACGTCGAAACACACCAAGTGGGAAGCCATGAAGATTCTGGCGGAGTCTGGTGTGCTCGCGGGAGCGACGATCGGAGCGGCTGAGGTACTCGAAAACGAGCACCTTATCGCGAGGGAGATGATCGTCAATGTAGACGATCCGGTACGGGGCGACTACAAGATGGTCGGCATACCAGTCAAACTCTCAGATGAGGAAAACGCCGTAACGAAGGCGCCTCGATACTCCGAGCACACAGATGAGGTCTTAACGACAGTACTAGGCTGCTCACCTGAAGACGTTGATGAACTGCGAAAGCAGGGGGTAATCGTCTGACTATCAGGCGGTGCGTTCCTCCAGCCAGTCGAGGTCGAACTCAAAGCCGAAGCCGGGAGCATCGCTGGGCTTAACGTAGCCGTCCTTGATAGCAGGCGTGCCCGGCAGCAGGACCATCTCCTCCAGTGGCACACCTGGAGGGGCAACACCCTCGGACCTCTCTCCCCACGGGATTACAGGCATCGCGTATGCAAGGTGCTGGCCGTACGGGTAGTTCATCCCGCCGTGTCCGATAACGGTAACGCCGTGTGCTTCGGCGATGTGGCATATCCGTATGCTGGCGGTCATTCCACCTACCCACGCAATGTCGGGCTGGAGTATGTCCACGAGTCCCTGTCCGGCAGCCAACGCGAATGGGTGGATCGTGTACCAGTGTTCGCCGGTAGCGAGCGTCTGTCCCGGAACGCGCTGACGGACTTTCATGTAGCTGTCGAGGTCTTCCGGAAGAAGATAGTCTTCGAGCCACTTAATCCTGTATGGCTTGAGCGCCTCTACCAGCCGGACTATGTACTCGGTGTTCAGGGACATCCATGAGTCGACCGCGATCTCTACGTCGGGCCCAACCTGCTCGCGGGTGCGTGCGACGAGTTCCTCGTTCTTACGCAGGCCTTCGAGGTCGTGCTCAGGGCCGTGACGGACGAACAACTTAACGGCCTTGAAGCCCAGTTCCAGGAACCAGTCAATGTAATTCTCAGTGCCGTAAGTCAGCATCGTGTTAGAGGCGTAGCAGAAGATGCGGTCCTTGACCGGGCCGCCGAGCAACTCATACACCGGCAGGCCTAGCAGTTTGCCTTTTAGGTCCCAGAGGGCGTTGTCGACCGCACTGATCGCGTAGCTGGTCAGGCCGTGCGTGCCGTATGGAGACGACGCTCGCCGCATCAGGTCCCAGTGCTTTTCGATCGACATCGCGTTCTGGCCTTCGAGCAGCGGCGAGAAGTGGTCGTTGATGATGGAGACGACGGGGCCGCTATTCGTAGTAATGCCAAGACCCCATGTGCCGTCGTCGGCAGTCACCACACATGCGACGCGGCCCCAGTCAGAGCTCCAGCCTCTATCGGGGAATTCGCCCTCGTACCGGGCCATGGGGCTAGTGAAGTGTCCTGCGCCAGGTATGGCTGGCACTCGCGGCTCAGTCACAATCGGCGGCCTCAGGTTTACAGGGAATGCTCGGATGCTCTTTATGTTCAACTCTTCCTCCGGATGAACCAGGATCTGTGAATCACCGGACCGTAAGGCCCCTGAGCTTTACTCCGACTGCAGCTCGGCAACCATACCTGCCATCATCTCTTCGTCCTCGCCCGTGGGTGTCGGGATGTCGAAGCTGATAGACGTGGCGTAGTCGCCATGGGCCTCCTTGAGCTTGTCCACGATCTCATCGTGGGTGCCGATCACAGCGAAGGTCTCGAGCATGTCGTCAGTAACCTGGTTGGGCATCTCTCCCCACTTGTTGTCGACGGACATCCGGTACAGTCTCGCGGCGGTGTCTTCCCAGCCGTGCGTGCTCATAACCGACTCATAGCTCCTGGTCGAAGCGTAGAATGAAATCTGCCCTTTCACTCCAGCCTTCTTGGACTCCACTTCTTCTTCCGTGGCTCCGGTAATGATGAACCCGCCGGCGTTGATCTCGAAATCGTCCAGGGATCTGCCCGCTCTTTTGGCGCCGATTTCCAGGTTTGGAATGATCACCTCTCGGGTGTACTTGGGAGTGCAGAAACCGTGGAGCAGCACCCCGTCGCAGACCTCCCCTGCCACACGGAGCATGTATGGATTCACCGCGGACACAAACACCTTCACGTCCGGCTTTTCGATGGGACCAGGATTGAAGAACGGGGGCATGAGGTTGAAGTCGAAGTGATCGCCGTGGAACTTGACCGGCTCCTGTGTCTGCCAGGCATTCCAGATATGTCGAAGCGCCTGAATGTACTCCCTCATCCTGGGAGCCGGTGCGGACCAGTTCATGCCGAAGCGTCGGACGATGTGTCCGCGGACCTGGCTGCCCAGACCTAGTGTGAACCTGCCGTTGGACATTGCCTGGAGGTCCCAGCCGATGTAAGCGACATCCATGGGACTTCTTGCAAAAGCCAGTGCTATGGAAGTGCGCAGGTTGATGCGTTCCGTGTGTTCCGCGGCTATGGACAGCGGAAGAAACGGGTTATGGTTTGTCTCCGAGGAGGAGTAGGCATCAAAGCCCAGCCTTTCCGCACGACGAGCCGACGCCGCAATCTGCTGTGGTGTCCTTCCATCCAATCTTGATCCGACTTTCAAAGCTAGGCCTCCCTGTTCACATCGTGGCAAATTGCGGGCACATGATAGCAGACAGGTAATTCAGTCGCACCAGCAGGTCTGAATGACCCTGTACCATCGAAACAGGTTGGCAAGGGTACCGCATGTTCGATACAACTAGTGGCATAAAGGGCGGGAGAGACCGCCCAGGCAACACAAGGAGACATCCATGGCAGAAGACATCGGCCTGTTCGAGGCCATCTACTCACAACGCGCGATACGCTACTTCAAGTCCGACCCGGTTCCGGACGAGCTTATCCACAAGCTGATCGAGGCGGGTACGAAGGCTCCCAGCGGCGGCAACAGGCAGGGCTGGAAGTTCCTGGTTATCACAGATGCTGAGACTAAGAAGAAGATCGGCGAATACTACGAGCAGGGCTGGGAGCACGCATATGGCTCCGCCAACCCGAATCCGCCGGACATCCAGTCTCACGTTCGAAGGTCGGCAGACCACCTGGCAAGGACGATAGGCCAGGCCCCGGTCCTCCTGATGGCGTGCATCGAGCACGACGGAGGTCCATCGACGATGGGTCGGGGAGGTTCGATCTTTCCTTCCGTGCAGAACATCCTGCTGACAGCGCGTGGGCTCGGACTCGGCAGCTGCCTGACCAGTCTTCACAAACGGTATGAAGATGAGATCAAGGAACTCCTCGGAATACCTGAGAACGTAGAGACGGCTGCGCTGCTGCCAATCGGGTTCCCCGCTGACAACAACCGCTACGGTCCGACCCGTCGCCAGCCTGTCGAAGAGGTCGCTTACAGGGAGAAATGGGGCGAGGGTTGGTAGTTAGGGCCTCTGATATACTCTGCACGTTCTGAAGCAACCACTCTGAGGAGTCACCCATGTCTTACGAGTTCATTACCTACGAGCAGAAGGACCGGATCACATATGTGACGATTAACCGGCCCGAGCGTATGAACGCGCTTCACCCTCCGGCAAACGCTGAGCTGCACGACGCTTTCACGAGGTTCAACGATGACCCCGACGCGTGGGTAGCCATCCTCACCGGAGCCGGAGAGAGGGCATTCAGCGCGGGCAACGATCTGCGATATACAGCGGAGCGGGACCAGGGCCAGCACGGCGATCAGGACCCAAACGTACGATATGCTCGCGCGCCGTTTGGCGGCATCACGTCGAACTTTGAGTGCTGGAAGCCGATGATTGCGGCCGTAAACGGGTACGCACTCGGAGGCGGGCTGGAGACCGCTATGGCCTGCGACATCATCATCGCGGCCGATCACGCGCAGGTCGGTCTGCCTGAGCCTCGCGTAGGACTGTACGCTGGAGCCGGAGGAGTGTTCAGGCTTCCCCGTCACCTGCCCACGAAGATTGCGATGGGAATGATGCTCACTGCGCGACGCATCAGCGCGCAGGAGGCGTACCGAATAGGCCTCGTAAACGAGGTCGTGCCCCTAGCTGACCTCATGCCGACGGCGGAGAGATGGGCAAACGAGATACTGGAGTGCGCTCCCCTATCAATACGGGCGAGCAAGCAGATGGGGTACATGGGTCTGGACTGGCCCCTCGACGTGGCCATGTCTCGTAACTACAGCGAGGCTCAGAAGCACAACTCCTCGGCGGACAGGATCGAAGGACCTCGTGCATTCTCCGAGAAGCGGCAGCCCAACTGGACGGCCTCCTGACGATCCTCCCGACAACCTGAGTAACAGACAAGCAAAGGACCCGGAATGGCATCATCAAACGAGTGGCAGCTACCAACCGGCGTGCGGCCCACGCGATACGCCCTGAACCTGGAGCCCAATCTGGACACTTTCAAGTTCGACGGCTACGTGTCGATCGATGTTGAAGTGGAGGAAGCGACGTCTGAGATCGTGCTCAACAGCTCAGAGCTCGACATCCACTACGCTCGCATTACTCTAGCGAGCGGATCATCATATCGAGCGACCGGAATCTCGTTAGACGAGGAGCGCGAGACGCTTACCGTTTCGTTCGACAGTCCGATTCCGGCAGGCACAGCTCAGCTCGGCATCGACTTCACAGGTGAGCTCAACGACAAGCTGCGCGGCTTCTACCGGTCGTCGTACACGGACGTGGACGGCAACCAGCGCTGGATGGCCACAACCCAGTTCGAGTCGACTGACGCGCGCAGGGCGTTCCCATGCTGGGACGAGCCCGCGGTTAAGGCGACGTTCGATGTCACACTCATTGTGCCTGAGGAGCTTGAGGTCATTTCGAACACGGAGCCGGTCACTACCACCGTGGGAGCGAGCGGAAAGAAGTCCGTGCGCTTTGCTGAGACGCCAGTCATGTCCACCTACCTGCTCGCGTTCATCGTCGGCGACCTAGAATGTGTCGAGGACAGGACTGAGGATGGAGTCCTGATGCGGGTGTGGGCGACTCGCGGCAATGAGGACAAGGGCCAGTTCGCGCTCGAGACATCGATGGACCTGCTGGACTACTTCCACCAGTACTTCGGTGTCCCCTACCCGCTGTCCAAGTTGGATCACATCGCTATCCCGGACTTTGCAGCCGGCGCGATGGAGAACTGGGGAGCGATTACTTACAGAGAAGTAGCACTCCTGGTGGACCCCGAAAACAGTTCGGCAGGAACCCGGGAGATTGTCGCTGCTATCGTCTCGCACGAGATGGCGCACCAGTGGTTCGGAAATCTCGTGACAATGGAGTGGTGGGACGATCTGTGGCTCAACGAGAGCTTCGCGTCCTGGATGGGAGACAAGGCCGTCGACTACCTGCATCCAGAGTGGGAGATGTGGACCCAGTTCCTAACGCACGACACAGGATCAGCCCTCAACCTCGATGGGCTTCGAAATTCACACCCTATTGAACAGGAAGTGGGCAACCCGGCGGAGATCGGTCAGCTGTTCGACGCCATCAGCTACTCGAAGGGCGGTTCCATTCTGAGGATGCTGGAGCACTACCTTGGAGAGGACGACTTCCAGCAGGGACTCCAGATATACATCAAGCGGCACGAGTATGCGAACGCCCGGACACGCGATCTGTGGAACGCACTTGGGGAAGCCTCGGGCCAACCGGTCGCGGAGATCATGGACACATGGACCTCGCAGACGGGTTACCCGGTGCTCGAGACTAGTATCTCCCGCTCCGATGACACTATTGACGTCGGTCTTTCGCAGTCCAGGTTCCTGTACGACGACGTGCTGGGTGAAGGTGAAGAGGACGAAACTACCTGGAAGGTGCCCATAACTGCTCGAACCGCGTCCAATGCCGAGCCGGTGCGAGAACTAATGGATGCGCCGGACGCAACACTTAACCTGAAGCCCGCGTCCTTCGGCCAAGGCGACGAGTGGATCAAGGTCAACCCCGGGCAGTCTGGCTTCTACCGGGTCAAGTACTCAGACGACGAGATTGAAAGGCTCAAGGCTCCGATCAGGAGTCTAACGCTTCCAGCGCAGGACAGGCTCGGAATGAATTCCGACGCCTACGCGCTGGCCAAGGCCGGGCACATACCGGCATCGGCGTACCTGAACCTGGCCGAGGCCTACTCCAACGAGATTGATCCTTCAGTAGCCAGCGACCTTGCAGCATCGCTGAACGCCCTCGACAACCTGCTGTCTGACGAAGCCTTTTACACGGCTTACCAGGCGTTTGGTCGGAGCATCTTCAAGCCAATCGGCGAACGTGTGGGCTGGGATGCGAGACCCGACGAGGGCCACAGGGACGTGCTGCTCAGGTCGACAGCGCTCGGCCAACTTGGTCGATTCGATGATGCCGAGACTCTCGACGAAGCAGGCAGGCGATTCCAGAGTTACAGGGAAGATCCGGCATCGGTACCTGCAGATCTCAGATCGGCGACTTTCTCGATGGCTGCCAAACAGGGTGACCGCGACCTGTACGACACGCTGTGGGAGTTGGAGCAGGGGGCGACGCTCCAAGAAGAGAAGATGCGCCTGCTCGGCGCGCTTTGCAACTTCAACGACCAGGATATGCTCGGACAGACGCTGAATCGGTCGCTCGACGACGACTACGTCCGGAGCCAGGACACCATCCGGGTGATGGTTGCGGTGGCGTCCAACCGACAGGGCCGCGAACTTGCCTGGCAGTTCCTCAAGGACAACTGGGATGAGTTCGACCGTCGCTACGGTGAGGGCGGCTTCGCCATAATGAGACTCGTCGGCATCTCATCGCTGTTCACAACCGAGGAAAAGCGCCAGGAGGTCGAGGAGTTCTTCGCCTCCAATCCCGTACCTTCAGCGGAGCGGACGATCCGGCAGGGTCTGGAGCGCATGGCCATCAACATCGCATGGATGGACAAGAATCGCGAAGACCTGGAACGTTGGCTGGTGGCATAGAACTGCACCAGGAGGTTGATTCCGAGGCCTCGCGGCCCAACCGATCATCCGACAAGACAACGTCGGTCACTGTCGTAGATCGTCTCTGGAAGGCGGCGTTGGATGTCGTGTTTCCAATCGACTGCCTGGGGTGCGGCAGTAGAGGCCGGTTCGTGTGTCCCTCCTGCGTGGACAGGATGCCGAAGCTCGAGCGACCATTCTGCACAGTGTGCGCCAACCCCGGCGTGGCCGGGATCTGCTCGTGGTGCCAGGCACATGCGCCCTCAATCGACGCGATTCGCTCTCCGTATCTTTATGTGCCGAGCAGCCCGATATATAGGGCAATCACGTCGCTGAAGTACGGTGGAATGCGGAGCATTGCTCCCGAGTTGGCCGAGCTACTGTACGCCTTTTGGGGGACACGACGCACGGCAGACCCGGACATCATCGTGCCGGTCCCAAGTCACCCGTCGCGGGTCAGGCAGCGAGGGTACTCTCAGGCGTCTCTGATAGCCGCAGAACTGGGCCGCAGAATGAATGTGTCCGTCAGTACTGACACGTTGTTGAGAGTAAAGAACGCGCCGTCCCAACTCGAAACCGAATCACGCGAGGACCGCTGGTCCAACGTGCAGGGCGGCTTCAGGTCACGGTCTCATGTTGATGGCGCGAGGGTACTCCTGGTTGACGACCTTGTTACCACTGGATCAACGGCCTCTGCGTGCGCCGCCGCGCTGAAGATGGCAGGCGCACACAGAGTCGTAGGCTTATCGCTCGCGAGAGCGCCCTAGGTTACACCCGGACGAACTTGGAGACTCGCTCGCCCTGGCCGATCTCAGTGACGTAGATGCTGCCCTGGGAGTCGACGCAGATGCCGTGACCGCCGATGAGCGTTCCCAATCCGGCGCCTTCGTTGCCTCGCCAGCGGGTTATCAGCTCGCCGTCCATGGTCCAGATGCTGACGCCATTGCCGCCGCCCTGCTCGATGACGTAGATGATGTCGTCGTGAATCCAGAGATCCCCGGGAGCGACCATATCGGTCCACTCTTCGAGGAAGTTTCCTTCGTCATCGAAGGTCTGTATGCGGTTGTTCTCGCGGTCGGCGATGAAGACCCTACTGTTCTTGTCCACCCAGACGTTGTGCAGGAGCGCAAACTCGCCGGGCCCGGTACCCTGCTTGCCCCACGACTTGACCAGTTCTCCATCGGCGGTGAACTTGTGGACGCGGTGCCCTCCGTATCCATCGGAGACAAACATGTGGCCGTCCGGTGCGATGGCCAGTCCTGACGGCATATTGAATGGCATGCCCTGGAATGACGGAGACGGCGCGAGCTTCTCCCCCAGAGTCCTGAGTGCCTCACCGCCCGGTGTGTACTCGGTGGCGATGTGGTAGTCGCGGTCGACAAGCCAGACATTGTCATTCGGCGCAATGTATATACCGTGCGGGTTGGCAGAGAAAGTTCCCTCACCCCAGGAGCTAATGAAGTTGCCGTCGGTGTCCCAGATCGTCAGTGGATGGAGTCCACGGCTGAAGATGTAGACCTCGTCCCTGGAGTTGACTGCGCCGTCTGACGCTGCTCCAAATTCCCAGTACTTCGGCATGTTCGGCCACTCTGGAACGCGCTCGTATTGAAAGTCTCCAGATCCTACGACTGCCATCTCGTTTCACCTCTCTTGTGGAATAGCCTTGGAAGCAGGGCGATTGTATTTTGCACCCGGTGCCTGGTCAACCTGACTTACAGGAACCAGATCTGAACTGGGACTGCTGAACAGGCTGCCAGGATACTCAATTTCGAGTAATTTCAGAAAATTCTCAGAAAAAGTATTGACAAATGGCCAATATGAGTATAATCTTCATTATGCCCCAAGTGGTTGAGGCTTACGACTCAGCAAAGCGGTTACAGCAGGCGGGACGCCGCAGGTTGCGCTGGCAGGGTCGGAAGGTCCAAATCCCGAACGAACAGGCGGTGCGTCGCAGGTTCACGGGAATTGGATCCTAGAGGCTAGTAGCGTCGGTGGCGCATCGCAGGCGCGGACGCTGGTCTCGAGGGTGAGGTCACTTGGGGCGTTTGCATTTCCCTTCGTTCCCCTTCTCACCACGCCAGTTGCACGCGCTCAGGTCATGACTCTTTTAACTGGCCAATTTCCAGCGCACGCACGTCTCTCAGGTTCCTGTACGCACCGTTGTAGTCCAGGCCGCAGCCGACTACGAAGACGTCGGGAATCTCGAAGCCTACGTACGCTACTTCCAAGATGTGTGTCCTCTTCGATGGTTTGTCCAACAGAGAACACACATTGACAGACCTGGCTCCTAGGTCGATCACGTGCCGGGAAAGCGCAGTCAGGGTCGCTCCCGTGTCCACTATGTCCTCCACCAGGAGAACATGCCGACCCTCAAGAGACTGCTGAGTCGGCAGCCACTCCACTGTGATCTTGCCCGGTTCAGTCCCGCTGTAGCTTTGGACCCGAGCGGTGGCAACGTCTACGGAATGCGGGAACGCCCGGATCAGGTCCACAAGAAAACACATGGCGCCATCCATCACGCCAACGAACAGTGGATCGGCGTCGCGGTAGTCCTCTGAGATCCTGCCAGCCAGCCGTGGAATTTCGCTGGCAATTTCGGCTTCCGAAATCAGAATGTCTCCCAGCGGCATGTTCGACTCCTTGAAGGCGTTGAGTTGTGCCTTCACTGGCACAGACTCATCTCAGATTCAGTGGGAACATAATACTGCGTTTGGTCTGCTCCCATAATCTGAATCAGGAGCAGATGCCTGTAGGCCCATGAGTCCATTAACCATTGACTCTGTCACGGGACACACCGATGTGTTAATCTCGGACGGGGAATTTCGGCCCCGAATCCCTTAACTGGACTTACTCCTCGTTGCGTAAAGGCGTATTCAGACCCGCGTCGGCCAGAGAGGCCGTAGCAGGCGTGCGTGGTGTCTTCTACGGCTGGTGGCTGGTCGGCATCTCCTCCATCATGCTGACGCTGATGTCCCTTACAGTCTTCCAGGGACTCGGCACGATGCTGGTAGCACTGGAGCGCCAGTTCCAATGGAGCCGCACGGCACTCTCCGGCGCATTCTCACTCGCACGGGTCGAAGGGGCGGTACTAGGGCCGTTAGAGGGCGTGCTGATCGACCGCATTGGCACCAGGCGCATGGTAATGATCGGTTACACGATCATGGGGGTGGGATTCATATGGCTGTCCCAGATTGAGACACTGGGGAACCTTCGGCTAATAGCTAAATTCACGCCATTCGACTCCCTCGACGAGAGTCTCATCCAGTTTTACATGGCGTACATTTTCATTACGCTAGGGTCGGGACTGGGGGGCTGGCTGGCGCTCATCGCGCTTGTGAACAACTGGTTCAGCAGGCGTCGGTCGTTCGCAATGGCGACCGCGATGTCTGGCATACACCTCGGCGGGTTGCTAGTTACACCATTCGCGCTGGCAATCGACACATACGGATTCGAAAGCACTGCGCTTGGAATAGGCATCGTCCTGCTGGCCATCGTGGGGCCGGCAACGAAGGCCATTCGGAACCACCCCGAGGATATGGGGCTCCATCCAGACGGGGACACTCAGCATGCTCAGGTAGCAAGCACTGAGGGCGCCACATCAGAACCAATAGTGGACGTTGAACCCGAATTCACCGTCAAACAGGCGCTGAAGACGCCAGCTTTCTGGATGCTGACAATCGCCCAGGTTGCGTCCAGCGTGGCTATCGTTTCATTGGCGCTGCATCTCGTGCCAAAGCTGACGGACACAGGGATGTCCCTCACCGCGGCAGCTTCGGTCCACACGACCTACACCATCATTGCTCTGCCAGCGCAGTTCATATCCGGATACTACGCCGACAGACTCCCCAAGACCCTGATGATTGCCTTCTTCATGTTCGTGCAGGGAGCGGGCATTTTGATCATCGCCCTGTTCGATGGCGTAGTGATGGCATACGTATTTGCGGTGCTATATGGGATTGGCTTTGGAGGTAGGAGTCCGCTGACGACTGCGATCCGTGGCGAATACTTTGGGAGAAAAGCATTCGCCACGATAATGGGGATCTCGCAGTTCCCAATGAACATCGCGATGATCTTTGCACCTCTGTTTGCGGGCTACATGTTCGACACTACCGGTACGTACATCGTGCCTTTCACAATATTTGCTGGGCTAACGTTCGCGGGCGGCGTGTTGATGATATTCGTAAGAAGACCGCAAGCTCCCCTGGGTACAGTGCCAACCGAGCCTGCGACGACTCGAACGTCAACTTAGCGCCCATCGGTGCACCCACCAGCGACTCGACTACCTGGGCAGAGAGTCACTGGGTTCGTATCCCGCTAGCGGTCCGTCGGCACCGGGATGCCGGGTATGTTCACACGGACACTTCCGACCATGTTCCAAGTAGTGAAGTAGAGCGTCTTCCAGTCATCGCCGCCGAAGGCGACGTTGGTAGTCGCGCCCTCGCCGTGAGCGACCGTGCCTAGGTGGTTGCCATCAGAGTCGATCACCCAGACTCCGCCTGCCCCTCCGCAGTACATATTGCCTTCGACGTCGACCTTCATGCCGTCGGGCACGCCAGGCCGATCCCCGCTGAGGTCGCACAGGACCCGATCGGAGGCCAACGCGATCGTGTTGTTGGGTTGAACATCGAATGCACGGATGTGCTGCCTGCGTGTGTCATTCACGTACAGGATGCTCTCGTCCGGGGAGAATGCGAGGCCGTTGGGAGTCAGGAAATCACCCACGATCATGGTTATGTCACCGAGGTCTGGAGGGACCATGTAGACCCCTGCGAAGTCGAGGTCGAGACCGGGACCGGGCGCGCCGGGATCGGTGAAGTAGATGCTTCCGTCAGACTTCACCACCGCGTCGTTGGGGCGGTTCAGCCTTCGGCCTCGGTAGCTCCAGGCAATGACGGTTACTTCCCCATCGGAGTCCTGTCGCGTCACCCGGCGGGAGCTGTGCTCACAGGCTACGAGCCTGCCCCTGAGGTCGCGGGTCAGTCCGTTGGCGTGGTTGGTGGGCTGCTGGTAGACAGACACCCCTTCGCCGGGAATCAGCTTCATCCTACGGTTGTTGTGAATATCGCTGAAGAGCAGGTAGCCACCTTCATGCCACCAGAGCGGACCTTCGGCGGGGCCGCCGACGCCTCCGTAGCCGCTTCCGTGCCACTCAATCTGCTGGTCGGTGTCGAGAACCTGAGAGAGTTCCGATGAGTTCTGTTCGATAGGCATGGGTAAGTCCTTTCTGCGGGTGGTTCGCCCCAGCTTATTTGTGGGGAGGGACATCGTCAACGTCAGCTTGACCGTAGACGGACGTGCGAATAGTATCAGCCGGACACACGGGGGTGCAGACCATGTTTCTGATGCGCTTCACAGAGCGAGCCTACTTCCACTACACCGAGGAGGACGTGAGGAACAGCTACCGCAGCGCGGTGAGGCTTACGTTCCCAAACTCCCACTTCGATCCAGAGACCGCAGCGGACATGTACAACTATTACCTCGATGAGTACGAGTACTGCGAGGAGATGGGGTTCGACGGGCTGATGCTCAACGAGCATCACAACACGCCGACGTGCATGGGAGCGGCGATGAACCTGGAGGCGGCGATCCTTGCACGCGCGACGAAGAACGCGAAGATCGTGCTTCTCGGAAACCCGCTGCCTATCTCGGACAATCCAGTCAGGATGGCCGAGGAGCTAGCGGAGATAGACCTGATCTCACGGGGCAGACTCGTATCAGGATTCGTGCGCGGCACCGGAGTCGAGTCGTGGGCCACGAACACGAACCCTGTCCACAACCGCGAGCGTTTCCAGGAGGCGCACGATCTGATAATCAAGACTTGGACAACTCCCGGCCCGTTCAGGTGGGAGGGACGTCACTTCGAGTACAGGGTGGTTAACCCGTTCGTACGGCCTCTCCAGGACCCGCACCCTCCGGTGTGGGTGCCCGGCAGCGCGAGTCCTGAGACGATGATCTGGGCGGCGCAGCACCACTACCCTTACGTATTCCTGGAGGCGGACCCAGAGGTCGTTGGCGACGCAAAGGCTATCTACGCCGAGGCTGCGAACGAGGTTGGGTACGAACCAGGTCCGCAGAACTTCGGATATCTGTTCCGAGTACACGTGCAGGACACAGACGAGAAGGCCTACGAGGTGGGCAAAGGGTTCCTGTCTGGCAATGCCGGTGTCGGGCGCGTCCCCATGCCGCCGGAATACATGAACCCTCCTGGCTATACATCTATCGAGGGTAGGCGGCGCAGTTCGCAGATCAACCTCCGTCCCGACCGGCTGGTGGGGGGTGTCGACGCCGCAGGCTACGACAGGGTTGTCGGAATGAACCGGATAGTAGTAGGCAACCCCGACACAGTAATCAGAAAGCTTCGAGAGGTGCTGTCGGTCATCCGGCCGGGAATCCTCGCCGTGTGGACCAACGATGGCAGTATCAGCCACGAAGACTCCATGAGGTGCCTGGAACTGATGGACTCGGACGTGCTGCCAGCGCTGAGAGAGATCGGCGAAGAGCTGGAGCTTCCGGGGCCGTTCGAGGTGGCGCCATGACCACGACATCCTTTGTCGAGGAGTTCATTGAAGTCGGCGGAGCTAAGATCCATCTCCTGAAAGGTGGTGACGGTCCTCCCCTGCTCTTTCTGCACAGCATCGATGGCAACCTGGGCTGGCTCCCGTGGATGGAAGAAGTCTCGAAGTCCGCAACAGTGTACGCGCCGACGCATACGGGCTTCGGGCGTTCGGAGCGGCCCAAGTTCCTCGAGTCGGTCTCGGACATGGCGCGCTTCTACCTGTGGATGATCCAGGAGCTGAAGCTCGACGCCGTGACACTCGTCGGGCACTTCCTTGGCGGATGGATTGCTGCTGAGATGGCGACCATGAGTCCGGGCAGCCTGGGCGGCCTGGTCCTGGTGGATGCCGCGGGTGTCAGGCCGGACACTGGCGAGATCGCCGACGTCTTCCTGTTGGGAGAGGACGAGACGACTCGGCTCTCGTTCCACGATGCACCAAGTGTGCCTGAGTACTCGGATCTATTCGAACGCGAGCTGAGCACTGAAGAGCGGGAGCTTAAGATTCGCGGTCGGGAGATGACGACGAGACTGTGCTGGAAGCCCTATATGTATGACCGTAGCCTTGAATGGCTCCTACAGAGGGTCGACGTACCGACAACAGTTGTATGGGGAGCCGAGGACAGGATCATCCCGCCTAGCGCAGGTAATCGAATTCACGAGGCAATTGCCGGATCGGTTCTTGAAGTCGTTCCCGGGTGCGGTCACCTGCCACACGTGGAGAAGCCGGGGGAATTCTCGGGCATGGTGCTGCGGCACCTGGTGAGCGACTGAATTCTGGCGTCGAAGGCGCGCGGCCTACGCTGTCAGGCCAGACGAGCCAGCGACTCTGCAACGGCGGTCGCCTTTTCGGCCTCGCGAGCCGCACAGCGCTCCCAGAGCTCCAAGTTGACGCGGGCGTTCTCATCTACAGGGACGTCGATCATCATTGTGGTGCCGGGATAGGGAATCGCAGCGGTGCCACGCGCCACGCCTTCAGCGAATAGTCGTCTCGTCTCCCGGTAGAACTCCAACCTGTCTTCGGGCGGAGCGAATGCCCTGTTGCAATGATCGACCCAGGATGGGTCAGGACAGATAGCGCCGGCGAATCCGAGGTTCTTCGACCTGAGGGCAAGGCGAGCGATCTCACCTTCATCGCCAAACTCAGGGAGCACTCCGTACGGATGACTCATGCCAATTGGCTGGACTCTCGAGGCGCGCGCTTCAATTATGACCCGACCCTTTGCGTACTCGAATGGGTCAAAGTCAGTGGTCGGCACGATTCCCAAGCTCTTACACAGGGCTAGCTCATCGATTCCTACCGAGCTTACCCTGTCTGACGCGCGAACTATCTCGCGGATGTTCCACACCCCCGCGCCTGACGTGAGCAACACGATTATGTGGAGCGTGTTCTCGGGGGTACCACTCTTCTTTTCGAACTCGTCAAGCCACTCGTCAAGCCGTTCAAGCTCAGTTCCTGACTCGGCGCCCGCATACACGATTCCCTTCAGACCTGGACCGGAAGCGGCCCCCAGGTCTGCAAATGCGAGGTCCCTATTCGTCAGAACAAACACCTCTGCGCCGCCCAGTGCAGCCGAGTTGACGGTCTGTCGCAGGTTTGCGCGAAGTGAAGACCTTTCCAGTGCACCTGTCGGCATCGCCAGAATGATTGCGTCCGCATTGTGCGTCCAGGAGGAGTTGACTGATTCACGGTTGAGGAGGTCGACCAGCAGATGAGACCTTCTGACGAATGGCTTCATGCTGAAGACTCCTCGGTGGCCTCGGTCTGCGCGCGGGCAGCGGCCTTCTCCGCGTCTCGCTGAGCGCAGAGGTCAGCCCACTCGATCAGCTCAAGCGCGCGCCCAGCCTCGTAGACGTCGACGATCTGGCCGTCGAGATCTCCCTCAACCTCTCCAGCTTCATCAAGCTCTGCAAAGAAGTCGAGGATCCTGTGGGCGTGGTCGACCTCTTCGGCTGTGGGAGTGAGGCCCTCGTTCTGAGGGGCTACGACGTTTGGGTGGAGGCCGCCGCCTGACCTCAGGCCTGCCTTCCTATTGGCCCGCGCCCGATTGATAGCGAGGTCGGCGTTTCCCACATCGCCGGTCGTGTCCGGCATGTATACGCCGCCGTCACGCTCCAGTCCGAGCGCAAGAGCTACAAGCTCGCCCTCGCCGCGGTTATAGAAGAACTGATCGAACCCCACAAACATCTCGACGCCCATGTCCATCGACATGTCATAGCCTGTACCAGGCCCAAACGAATCGATGCGGCGGCTGGCAGATGCTATCTCGTACGAGTTCGCCACTCCCAGGGTGGTCTCGACTGTCGCGCCAATGCGAACGGTGCCGGGCCGGATTCCCCGGACTCTCTCCATCCTGGTGATGAGTTCGTCGAGGTTCTTGATCTGCTCGGCCGTCTCCGCCTTTGGGAAGTTGATCTGCGTGACTCCGGGCCACACGGCTGCGGGAACGTCGACCTCGGGATAGGCGCAGTTAATCCTGATATTAATCTCGGCTGCGCCATTCTGGCCCTGCACAATGGCGTCCCGGACCAGGGTACGGGCGTGCTCCTTTTGCGATTGGGGCACGGAGTCTTCGAAATCGAAGTTGAGATAGTCGCAGTCACGAGTCCATGACCGCCCCACGAAACGAGGGTTGTTGATGGGCATTGTCAGCCCGGAGCGTCTTACTCTTCTGGTCATAGCTTGTTCTCTCTAAACAGGGCCGGACTGTGACTGGCCGCGCACAAGTTCTCTCGCCTGATCGCGTGCTGCGCAAGCGTCTGCCCATGCAATGACATTGGACGATATTTCCGAATCAGAAGACATCGCCGTGTGGCTCTCCACCTCCGATCCGGAAGGGGTAAAGCCCCTGTTTAGCGCCTCGACCTGGTTTGCCCTCATACAGAGTGCGCCTCGGAAACCAGCCTGTCTCCCGGTCAGCGCGGCCTGGAGCGTATCACCGTAACCTGCTGCCAGCCCCCGGGACGTCGCGCGCCACCACGCTCCGACAGGTTCTACTCCGGTCGCGTTTGCGATGATGATTAGTCTCTGCATGAGATACGGGAGCAAGTGGAGATCTCCGGCAGGGTCCTCACGGAGGTCCATGACGAGGTCGGCGCGTCCAAGGCTGACGGATTTGACGCGGTCGCTGGCTCGGATCAGATCCTCCGCGTGCCAGTTGCCTGGACCGGTATCGAGCGAAAGGTGGATCTCGAGAGCTTGTTCTGGTCCACGTGGATCGTCAGCCTCTCTAACGTGACCGACCGGTGGAGGTTTGACCACTCCGCGCTCAGCTTCGAAGTGAGAGAGAATCTCGTCGGCCTCCTGGACCTGCTCAACGCTCTTCACGCCGGGCAGCACCACGCCCGACAGTCCGCGCCAGACGGACGCATCGAGGTCGGCGTACATCAACTCGATGTCGGAGCGCACGAAGACCTCGGCTCCGGCGTCTCGCATCGTTTCTATGGCGCCGGGCACGTTGGCACGCGCGTTGTGCTTGCGACTCTCGTGTACAGTGTCCTGCAGGTCAAGAACAACCACGTCGGCACCTGACTCGGCAGCCTCAAACAGAGCCTTATCGTCGTGGGCAGGCACAATGAGCCAGGAGCGGCGGACAGTGTACGTCATGACTTGTCCTGTTTCAGGGTTACCAGAGCATCCAACGCCTTCACGCCGCTGCCTTCGGGAAGCACCGCGAGAGGGTTGATGTCCAACTCCTCTATGACGCCATCAAGGTGGACCGCGAGGTCTGAGACCCGCACGAGCGTATCGACCAGCGCATCGACATCGCCTTTTGGCTGACCTCGGAATCCGTGCAGCAGGCGACTACCACGTACCTGGGCGACCATCTCTTCGGCATCCTGGCGCGAGATTGGGCACACCCTCAGCGCGACATCGCGCATTACCTCTACGAGAACGCCACCCATTCCGAATAGCAGTACTGGACCCAGCTGAGAGTCGTAAGTCACGCCGACTATGACTTCGGCAGCATCGCGGACCATCTCTCCCACCAGCACGCCTTCGAGGCGAGCACCGGGTGAGTAGGACTTGGAGTTGGCCACAACCTCCTCATAGGCTGCTCGCACTGCATAGTCAGAGGTCAGGCCTACTCTCAGGGCTCCAGCCTCGGTCTTGTGCAGGATGTCGGGAGAGTTGACCTTTACCACGACCGGGTAGCCTATCTCCCGGGCAGCAGCCAAGGCTTCGTCCTCAGAATTGGCTACCCGCTCAGTCGCGACTGTAACATCCCATTGCTGGATGAGCTGTTTGGCCTCGTGCTCGGACAGGGTTGTTTCTCCCCCGGACTTGATCCGAGCGGCAAAGGCACTCTGAGTGTCGTCCATTGGAGCCACGCTTCCGAAGTCGGACCCATGCCTCGACTGTCGCCACGAATGGTAGTCGTGGAACTGCTTCAGCGCAGAAGCGAGGTTTTCGGGACTGTGGAACACGGGCACGCCCGCATCCTTCAGCCGGTCTAGTCCTGTGGAGGCCCCCAGCTCGTTGCCGGTGTACAGGAACGTCACGAGCTCGTCGTGTCTATCCCGAACGTCGATCACGTGCTGCGCCTGGGCGTCCGAGGCTGAACTCGCGACGACCAGCGTTCCAACCTCCGGCTCGCTGATCATGTGCTCCATGATGGGCAGCACCGTGTCACGGCTGGCGTGTCCGGTAATGTCGGCAGGGTTTGCGGCCCATCCGAACCCCTCGAGTATGTTATTAATGGCATCTCTGGCAGGGTCGGTGAGTTCGGGCAGTTCGAGGCCAGCGTCGCCGAGATTGTCTGCGGTTAGGGAGCAGACACCCCCTGAGTGTGAGACCAGGGAGATTCCGCGATTGGCCGGCGACTTGCCCACTGACAAGAGCTGTGCGATCTCAAGCAGCTTGTCCCAGTCGTGGACGCGAATGACACCGTACTGTTCGAACGCGGCATCGTACACCTCGTCGACGCCTGTGAGCGCGGCGGTGTGCGAGCGTGCGGCCCTCATTCCGAGGTCGGACCGACCAATCTTGACGGCCACAATAGGCTTGCCACGCTCTGCTGCCAGCCTGGCGACTTCGAGGAATTTTCGAGCGTCCTTGAAGCCCTCGATAAACATGGCGATGACGCTGGTATCGTCGTCATCGAGCAGGTACCTGCCGAAGTCCGGAGCTTCCAGGTCTGCTTCGTTTCCCGTCGAGACGATGTAGGAGTAACCTACGCCACGTCCGATGGCCCTCGACATGAACGGCCCGAAAGCCGACGCGCCGCTCTGACATACGAGCCCGACGTTTCCACTCCTGAGTTCAACGCCCTCGAGTCGTGACGATGAACACGCCCAGATGTCGTCCTTTATGTTCGCGAGGCCCAGGCAGTTCGGGCCGGAGATACGGACTCCGGTCTCCTTAGCAACATCCCCAAGTTCAGCCTGGAGCTCTCGCCGGTCATCCACTCCGCGCTCTGAGAAGCCTGCGGATATGACAATTGCAGAGCCTGCGCCGCGCTCGGCGCTCTCTCGCAGCACGGGTATCACCCTGTGATACGGGACTATGATGCCGACGGCATCTGGCGCCTCAGGCAGGTCCAGTACGCTTGCGTAGCACTTCAGGCCAAGTAGTTCGTCGTAGCGGGGGTTGACCGGATATACGCTCACCCGGTCACCGGCCTGGAGCGCCGCACGCAGGAACCTGCCGCCGTACTGTGGTCGCTCGGTCGCGCCAACGACGGCGATCGAGCGAGGATTTAGCATCTTGTGAATGGAGGCGAGCTGCGCCTCCGACCAGAAGTCCATAGTCAGTTAGTTGGGGTGTCCTGAATTAGGGCAGGCATCTGTCTCATCAAGCCGCCACATGCCAACCTAGTGAATGGTCCAATGGTTGCAGTACGTTTGCCCGTGCAAGTCTATCTGCCGTTCAGCTTGATGACGTGCTTTTTTCGACAGCCCACGTTGAGACGGCTTCAGTAGGAAGAGTCGATATGCGGCACTGCATACCACGATGAGTAATAGAACGGCGGCCAGAACGATTATCGTGCTCACTGAATGCTAGTCCGCGGTTGCTACGGCTTTGGACTTCTCCATCTCTCGGATGACGGGGAAGACCTCCTTGCCGAATAGTTCGATGGAGCTCATGACCTTCTCGTGCGGAATGGTCTCAGTCTGGATAATCATCATGACTTCGTCGACGCCGATCTCCTGGTATTGCTGGATGGCTCGGATGCAGCTATCGGGATCTCCGGCGATGGTGACGGCACGGTCGGCAAGCGTGTTCGGGTCAAGCTCGGCTATGGCTGCACGTGCAGCACCCGGCCCTGAGTCCAGCGAGATTCCCACCTCTTCGGCCTGCTGCTTGTGAGCCTCATCAGACTGACGTAGCCAGCGTCCGAAGTCGGCTTCAAGGTGCTCGGGAACGCCGCCCCATGCCTCCAGCAGCTCTTCGTAGGCGCCGACCCGACCGGCAATGTACGGCTTGTCAGGCCCGAAGAAGGTCTTCATAGAATCCGCGGCGAGCTCACGAGCCGCCTGGTTGTCAGGACCGCAGAAGGCGTGGACGTTGTTAGCCCAGTAGTTGGTCGTGAACGCGCCAACGGAATTGGCATTCTTGATCTTCTCTTTGTATGTCTTGACGTGCGACTCCAGGACAGACGTCGCGTACGAGGCGGATGAAAGCACGCCTATGCCCTTTTCTGCCGCCAGGTCGAAGCTGGATGACTGAGTGCAGGCCAGGTACATGTTCGGATGAGGTTTCTGTACCAGCTTGGGCAGCACGCGGCGAGACGGCACATTCCAGAACTTACCATCCCACTCAAACTCATCGGACTGCCAGATCTGTGGCAGCATGGAGATGGACTCGTTCCACATTTCGCGGGTGTCCCGAGGATCCACGCCGAGGCCCATCTGCTCATAGGCGTTGGAGCGGCCGGTACCAAACTCGACTCGTCCATCGGTGAGCTGGTCAACCATCGCCACACGCTCAGCTATCCGCACTGGATGCGCGTGAGGTAGTATCGACACTCCGAACCCAATCCTGATGTTTTTGGTGCGCTGGCTGAGAGCGCCGAAGATCACCTCGGGGCACGGGGAGCCTGAGAATCCAAGCAGGAAGTGGTGCTCAACGAACCATACCCTGTCGAAGCCGACGTTGTCGGCAAGCTCACACTGGTCAAGAGTCTCCTTGTACAGGGTGTTCCAGTCGATCTCGGTGCCCTCGTACGGGCGCTGCATCTCAAATAGCAGACCGAAGTTCATAGCGTCTCTCCTGGGGGATGCACTTCATCTGGTGTACGCAACCCTCGACAGGGCAATCCTACTAGTGCATAGGACAGCGTGCAATGGGTCAGGTTGACAGGACTACGTCTGCCTGAGACGGGGGTCCATCCTGTCGCGAACCCAGTCGCCGAGCAGAGTGAAGGCGATGACGACCAGGGCGATGACCATGCCGGGCGCGAGGCTGTCCCACCATGCATCTACGACGTACAGCCGGCCAAGAGCGACCATAGAGCCCCACGCTGGTGTCGGTGGAGGCACTCCGGCGCCGAGGAAGCTCAGCGACGCCTCAGCTAGGATGATGTTGCCAACCTGGATCGTCGCCACAACGACGATCGTGTTAAGCACGCCGGGGAGTATGTGCTTGTAGAGTATGCGCGGGGTAGATGCGCCGGTGACCTTGGCCAAGGCGACATAGTCCATCTCTTTCAGCACAAGCACCTCGCCGCGAACCTGACGCGCGAATCCTCCCCATATCAGGAAGGCCAGAAGTCCGAGAAGTAGAGGCAGACTCGGGCCTAAGATGAGCGCAAGGGCCAGCGCAATGAGGATGAACGGCAGTGAGAACTTGATGTCCACGACGCGCATGATGATCTCGTCCACCCAGCCTCCGAAGTAGCCGGAGATCATTCCTACTACGGTTCCGAATAGCCCCCCTACTCCTAATACCACGGCAGCCACCATCAGCGATATTCGAGCGCCGTAAATCGTGCGGGTCAGAATGTCCCGACCCAGATAGTCCGTGCCCAGGACATGCTCGGCGGTGCCGCCGAAGAACATTGGTGGAATGTGCCGGTCTCCCAGTTCCCCTTCATTGAGTTCGTATGGAGATATCCAGTCCGCGCCACCTGCAGCGATAACGAACAGTCCGAGGATGATGATCGAGGACACCGGCCACCTACGCAGTTCAGGCATCGGTAATCCAAACAGACGCGGACCAGAGCGCCTGGTGAGCGCCTGTTCCGGAGTGAGTGTCTGTGCGCTTCTGCTAAACATTTCGGTCTAGTTGTACTTGATTCTCGGGTCTATGTATGCGTACAGGAGGTCGACAGCGAGCGCAGTGAGCACATAGATGAACGTCACCAGCAGGATCACTCCCTGCAGCACTGGATAGTCGGACTTGTTGACAGCCTGTATGGCGAGCAGGCCAAGTCCCGGCCATGCGAACACAGATTCAGTCACTACTGTACCCGTTATCAGACCCGCAAAAAGGAGACCGGCGGCAGTGATGGGCGCGATCAGTGCGTTGCGGAAGGCATGCTTCCAAACTACCTGCACCGATGACATTCCCTTTGCTTTGGCCAACTTCACGTACTCTGAGTCGAGAACTTCCAACATGGAAGAGCGCATCAAGCGCAAAATGCCTCCGGCCGCACCCCATCCGAGCGCCATAGCCGGGAGCACAATGCTGTCCCAGTCCACCTTGCGAGACGTCGGAAACCAACCTAACTCGACGGCGAATACAACAATGAAAATAAGTCCTACCCAGAACGACGGGGCGGAGTGTCCGAATATCGCAAAGCTGCGGGCTCCGTAGTCCCACACGCTACCCCTCGTGACCGCCGCTAGCACACCCAGGGGGATGCCCAGGATGAGGGCGACTGCAAAGGCGGCCATTGCAAGTTGAACGGTGTTGGGAATCCTGCGCCAGAGAAGAGTGGCCACGGAGGTACCGTCCTGCAGCAGTGAATCCCCGAGGTCACCCTTCATTACCTTTCCGATATAGACCACATACTGGACCGCAATAGGCTTATCGAGGCCCATCTCGCGACCCCAAGCCTCGTACTGCTCGTTCGTGGTGTAGTCCGAGAGCATCACAGCTCGAGGGTCACCCTGCAGGCGCGCCAGCATGAATACCAACATGCTGACCGCCAGCAGGGTGACCAGGGACATCCCTGCCCTTCTAACCAGGAAGGCTTTCATTGAGGGGTCCTAGGGCTTCTGGATCCTGTCAAAGGCGGCAAGTCCACCCATACCGAACGGGATCTCCCACTCTCCGATCTTCTCAGTGTTAACACCGATGAGTCCGAATGTCTCGACAACCCCGATAATCTGCTGGTTGTGGTGCCACCAGTCCCAGTGGACGTCTCGGAACTCGTCCAGGCACTCGGTGTTCTTGCAAGCGTCGATCTTGGCCAGGATCTCAAGCTGCTCGCGGATTTCGAAACCGGGGTTGAACGTGCGAACAGAGTTGCGGCGCAGCAACGCGATCTCGGGGTTCAGACCTAGACCCTCGCCCCCGGTGCGGAACCACCAGTTGCCGCACTCACGAGCGACGACACACGGTCGGTTCGCCGAGTAGGCCATCGTCACGACGTTGACATCGATCCCGATGTCGGTAATCCCCTTCGCGATCGCCTCGCACATCTCAACCATGAGCGGGTGACCGGTCGTGCAGCGCATCTCCATTTCGAACCCGTCAGGGTAACCCGCTTCAACCAGATACTGCCTGGCCATGTCGGGGTCGTATGGGACGGCCCACTTGTCCAGGTAGTACTTGTCATAGGTCACACCCACCATTTCGGCTGGTCCAGGCTGCCGTCCGAACCCGCCCAGGATGTTGTCAACGATTCCCTGCCGGTCGATTGACATCGAAACGGCCCAGCGTACCTTCCTGGCGTTCTCCTGCTCCTCGGGGCTCTCGCAATCACCGACCCAGGGTTTGGTGGGATCATAGCCGGGCCTCGGATACGGGTCGACCGGCACAGTACCGTCGAGAGACACCTTCATGCAGAAGCGGCCCTGTGCATAGAGGCGCTGGTAGCCGCCACCTCGCTGCCGCCGCAGTTCCACTTTCGAGCCTTCGAAGCGCTCCGCCTGCGTTACTGGAACAATGGCTGCATCAATCTCTCCAACAAGCAGCGCGGCTACCTGTGTAGCTGACTCCTGAATCTCCACCATCGTCACATTCGCGTAGTTGGAGTCGTTCCTCCAGTGACCGGGCACAGCTTCAAGCTCCGCGCGGTCGCCCGAATCGAATCTCGTGTACTTGAAGGGTCCGGTCCCTCCGGTGAGGTTGGTGTGGGCTTCCTCTTCACCCAGTTCGTCCACACGCCTCTTGCTAGCGAATGGGACGCTGCCACAACCTGCGCTGGGTATGTTGGTGTCCAGGAAGAAGATGTTGGGCTTAGTCAAGTGCATGGACACGGTGTAGTCATCAGGGACTTCAATCCGGTCTATGTGGTCTCGACCCAGGAAGATTGGGAATACGGAGTCCTGCTCCATTGTGGTCTCCCAGGCCCACTTCCAGTCGTGGCCTGTCACCTCTCCCCAGCCGTCATGGTACTGGACACCTCTTCTGATGTCGAAGGTCAACTGGAGGAGGTCGTCGCTGAACTCCCAACCAGTCGCGAGGCCAGGCTCGTAAGCGACCTCTTCAGCGCTCCAGAATATGGCGCCTTCGTCTACGCCCCAACGGATGTTATTGTCGTGGTCCGTGCAGCCGGTCTTCTTGGGGACCCTCGCTGGGAAGTCGATATCCTCGTCCGCAAAGACGAGGGAGCCCTCGGGTCCCATGGTAGCCATGGCAGCCGCAGGGGTGGGGACGGCTCTCTTTGGGATCGCACCTGGTTGGATAAATTCCGGAGTCGCTGCAGGGGCAGCTGTCGCGGCGGGCATGGCAGCGGCTGGCTGCGCTGGCTGCACTGGGGAGGCAGGTGAAGTCTGAGCACCTGCGGCTGCAGGCTGTGCTGGTGCTGCGGCCGCGGGCTGCGCTGGCTGCTGAGGAGCCGAAGGTGATTCCGCTGCTCCACAGGCGGCGACCGACAGCATTATCGCGGCTGTCACTCCCAAAAGTGCCAAGGTCTTCAAGCATAGTCGGGCTGACTGCATCGGCTACCTCTCTGCTGGAGATCTCAATGAGTATCGGCTTACGTTACTTCTTGGTGTTGCGAAATCCTCCGGGGTTTGTCTTATGTTGCCGAACTATATGAACATTCCTTGGGTCTGTCAAATGTTTCATGAAACATCTGACCGGTGCATAAAGAGAGCCGTGAACTGAAGCCTACTGGAATGCCCTCTTGAGCTTTACACAGGTGCGGCGTGGCCGTCGGTTCTGGGGTCGGAGCCTGCGGTCCGGATGCCGGTGGCGGGGTCGATTACTATCAGCTTCGCGGAACCGCCGAAGGCGCGGCCCTGATTGACCTCAACAGTGTGGCCCCTGGCCTCCAACTCGTCGATGTCGGCCTGCTCCATTCCCTCTTCCAGCTCGATCACGAACGGCTTGTCTACGTCGTGAGGGTCGGTGCTGGGGAATGAGGCCCACCTGGGGGCCTCCACAGCTTCCTGCGCCGACATGCCATGGTCGAGCACATTGGTGATGACCTGCGCATTCCACGCAATCTGCCTGTCGCCACCAGGCGTCCCTCCCACGAGGTAGGGCCTGTCGTCGCGCATGACCATGTACGCGTTCAGCGTGTGCATGGTGCGCTTGCCGCCTTCGATGACGTTGGGGTGTCCATCCACAAGGCTGAAACCACGACCAATTCGGTTGTTCAGCAGGACGCCGGTGTTACCTGCGACGAAGCCGCTTCCGAATCCCATAGACAGGCTGTGAATGAATGAGAGAGCGTTGCCCTCTGCGTCCACGACGCAGAAGTAGCTGGTATTGCCGTCGCCAGGTATCGGCGTGGCGATTGGGCCAGCTTCGTACGAGCCTGATTGTGAAGTTATCAGCTGCCTGCGCTGGGTGGCGAACCTCTTCGAGATGAGTTCGTCCACGGGCGTTGATACGAACTCTGGATCGCCCGCGTAGCGATTGCGGTCAGCGAAGGCCAGCTTTTTCGCCTCGACCATAGTGTGCACCGCCTCGGCGTTATAGAAACCGAGACTTGAGACGTCGTAACCCTCCAGGATGTTGAGCATTTCCAGCAGCACGAGGCCCTGAGATGGCGGGGCCGTCTCGTAAACAGTGTTGCCGCGATATGTCGTGGAGATAGGCGGCTCGTACCAGATATTCTGGTGATCGGCTATCTCCTCGGCGGTGTACAGTCCACCGGCGGCCTGGATGGCGCGCGCCATTTCTCTACCGATATCGCCCTTGTAGAAAGCCTCAGCACCGCCAGAAGCGACGGTACGCAGGGTCTTGGCGAGGTTCTTCTGCACGAGTAACTGACCTGCCAGCAGGGGGCTGCCGTCATTCGTGAAGATGTCCCTTGAGTCTGGGAACTGAGCCAGCTTGGCGTTCAGGACGTCGAAGCCACCGCCAAGCTGGTCACTGATGGGAAAGCCCTCCTCGGCATAACCGATGGCTGGTCCCAGCAACTGTGCCAGTGATCGTGAGCCATGACGCTCGACGATCTCCTCCCATGCGAGAACTTCCCCCGGGATCGCTGCCGCAAGAGGACCTTGAAGAGGCATGAAGTTGTGACCGCGTTCGACGAAGAAGTCGCGATTGGCCGCCAGGGGTGCGCGTCCGCTCCCTGTCAGACCGTGGACCTTGCCCGTTTTCGCATCATGCATGATGACGAACGGCTCGCCGCCCACTCCACATGCCGGTGGTACGGTGACCGCTTCTACAGCGGCCACGGCCACGGCGGCGTCGAATGCGTTTCCGCCATCTGCCAAGACCTTTGCTCCGGCTGAGGCTGCGAACGGCGAAATCGAAACCACCACGCCACCGCTGGAATACACCGTGCTTCTGCCAGTATCGATCTGTGGTCTTGATGGTGCTGCAGTAGCCACATTCGCCTCCCCTGAACCGGATTCGAGCCTGGGCCAATCCTATCACAGAGAGAATCACTCAATGGGTTACTAAACTTCCATTGAGTAAGTGCAAACCCTTATGCTGATTTCGGTCCAGTTTGAAGCTGGACTCATCAGAAATTGAACGGGGCAGAACCTCACAGTCTGCCTCCTGTAACCAAGCCAGCCTTAAGCTGGTCGATGAACCAGAGGTATCAGTTGAACGCACCCACACTTCATGACGTTATCCAGGCCAAAGGGCGCATAGAAGGTTACGTAACCCGGACTCCGCTCCACCGCTATATCGGACTTGAGAAGCTGATCGGCGCGGAGGAGGTCCATGTCAAGCATGAGAACCACCAGCGTCTGGGCGCATTCAAGATGCGAGGCGGGATCAACCTGCTGTCTCAGCTCTCTGAGTCCGAGTTGGAACGCGGGGTCGCGACGGCATCCAGCGGCAACCACGGCCAGTCAATCGCATATGCTGCGAGCGTGTTCGGTTCGAAGGCGTACGTAGCCGTCCCAATGAACGCCAACCCCGGAAAGGTCGCCTCGATGCGCAATCTAGGCGCCAAGGTGATCCATCATGGTGAATACTTCGACGAATCACGGGAGTACATCGAGCGTCTGTCGAAAGAAGAGGGATACCGCTACGTCCACGCCGTCAATGAGCCAAACCTGATCGCTGGTGTGGGCACGTATAGCCTGGAGATCCTGGAAGACCTGCCAGACGTGGACGTCATCGTCGTCCCGGTTGGCGGTGGCAGTGGTGCGAGCGGCGTTTGCATCGTTGCGAAGTCGATAAATCCTGACATACAGGTAATCGGCGTTCAGGCCGAGCAGGCGCCCGCCGTGTACCTGTCGTGGAGAGAGGGGCACATAGTCGAAGCTCCCATGAGGTCATCAGCCGAGGGACTGGCCACGGGTACCGGGTACGAACTCCCCCTCAGCATTCTGCGTGAACATCTGGACGACTTCATCCTTGTGACAGAAGACGAGATGAACCAGGCGATCGTCACGCACCTCGAGCAGACTCACAACCTGGTGGAACATGCTGGCGCCGCGTCACTCGCGGGAGCGATCAAGATAAAGGACCGCCTCGAGGGCAAGAAGGTCGCGATTGTCCTGAGCGGAGGAAACCTCTCAATGGAACATCTCAAGATCGCCCTGAAGGGAATCTAGTCATGACCAACCAGCCGATCACAGACGAGTCACCAGCATCTGCGCTCTTTCCCGAGTACGACGCTCTCTACGAGCTGATCGCAAACGAGGTCGAAAGTCTGACCGATGAGCAGCTCAACTGGACATCCGACGACTACGGCTGGGCAGAGTGGAGCATCCGTGTACAGCTAAGTCACATGGCATCCCTGATATACCGGTGGCTGATTCTTCGCTGGGGAGACGTGACTTTCCCTGATGGCGAACACGGAGTCGAGGACGTCGACGGGCTGGCAGCTTCTCCTTTCGACCGGCGTATGGACGAAACGAAGTATTACGACCTGCCGGTCATCCTCAGCAAGCTGCAAGAGGGAATCGACCTGACTCGCCGGGTGCTCAGCGAGCGCAACGTCGGCTTCCTCAGGGCACACTCAGTCACTGTGACACTCAACGAAAGTTGGGGGCTGATGATCAAGGCTCATCCAACTGCCGTCACTCCCACGGAGGATCCCAGCACGGTGAACATGCAGATGGAAGGATCGATTCGTCACGTCTACTTCGAGGAGATCACCCACCTGTTCAATATCCAGCGACTCAAGAGGGCCCAGGGACTGTCGACTGTTTCTGATCTGCCCAGGGTGGGTTACTGGGTACTCGACGGCTGGGACGTCAGCGAGGCGGACTAACTCCGTCCAGACACTCAAGTCGTAGGGCGCGTCATACGAGCACGCACATCGGCTGGGACTTCCCGCACTCTCTCCCGCGCAGGCGAGTCGTGGCGTTTCGAGACGCTGACCGCGGCCTCAGCAAGCAACTCGACGCCACCAAGGAAGTCCTCCACGCGAATGAACTCAGCACCTATGCCTGAGTTGGGATCTCGAATTCCCGTTGTAGCGTTGTGGTAGTTTCCAAGCGGGAACGCCATCCCCGTAGCCCGGTAGCCCCAGACCGCGAAGGCGGTCCCTTCACACACTCCACCACTCATAAGCTGGCGCTGGGACTTGAAGTCGGGATTCCTGGCGCGGATAGACTCGCGGGCGACAATCATCACCTGCTCTGCATCCGCGTCGAACGTGAAGAGTGCATCACCCGTGCGAATAACAGGACCTCCGCCCTGCTCTATTCCTGGGATCAGCGGGCTGGACTCAATGGATACCACAAAGGTCTCCATTGGGAGAGTCCGCGCCTCTGCCATCAACCGCGCGCCGAACAGTCCACCTTCTTCTGCTCGGGTGAATACGCCATACACGCTGGCCTCGGCGCCGACCGCGACAAGTCGTTCGATCGCGGAAAGCGCCGCGGCACATCCGGCGAGGTCGTCAGCGGCCCGCATCCTGATGAAGTTGCCGTCCAATTCGAAGTCCGGCAGATCGAAGACCACTGGAACCGGGGGAACGATCTCAACGGCCTCGTCGAGGTCGAAACGGACTCTCCTGGACTCTACGTCTAGTTCAGCCGTTCGTCCTCGTACTCTCCGGCCATCCGGCATCAGCGCAAGTACCTCTGCCGGGTTTGAAAGGGAGACCTCCGGGACTCCACCTAGCGCGACACCGACCGGGCCAACTTCGTCCACCCCGTCAACTTCGAAACCCGGATGGTCCATGTGTGCGACGAAGGCGATCGGAGGGTCATCTGCATCGGAGTTAGAGTAGTGGACGATGACGTTGCCGAACTCGTCCCTGAGTGGGGACAAGCCGAGATCTGCTAGCCGACTAAAGATGTATGTCGCGACTGGCTCCTCGTGAAATGGCGCAGCAGGACGTTCTCCGAGGTCTTTCAGAATATCCAGGGCGCTCTGGTCTTTGCTGTTCATTGATTACTCCACTGTGATTTTCAATCCGCTAGAGTCTACACCGGATCGTTTAGAAGCAAGGCATCTGATAACATTCAGGCAGCAATTCGGGAGAGTTGGTCAGCGCAGGGCGACTCTCACCGAGAAACCGCAGTCACGACATGGAGATGCGAGATGCAGGTCGGATTCTTCACTATGCCGCTGCACCCTCCGGGGTCTGACATCACGCAGACCCTTGAGGACGACCTCCACCAGATCGAGGTCCTCGACAGCCTGGGCTATTCAGAGGCGTGGATTGGCGAGCACTTCACGACAGTGTGGGAGAACATCCCGGCCCCTGACATGTTCATCGCCAATGCGCTGGCGCGCACGAGTAACATCAAGCTCGGGACCGGCGTGACCTGTATGCCCAACCACAACCCGTTCATGATTGCACACCGGATTGCCCAGCTAGACCACATGGCCAAGGGGCGGTTCCAGTGGGGAGTCGGGTCCGGTGGATTCCCTGGTGACTTCGAGGTGTTCGGTTTCGACCCTCGCGGTGATGGGCACAGGAGGATGACGCGCGACTCCATCGACTTAATCCTGGAAATCTGGAATGACCCAAAGCCCGGCACCTATGAGAACGAGTTCTGGAAGTTCACCATCCCGGAACCTGTGGATGACTTCGGTCTACGTTTTCACGTTACTCCCTACCAGAAGCCTCACCCTCCTATCGGAGTCGCCGGCGTGTCACCCAACTCGGATACGCTGATACTGGCTGGCGAACGGGGATGGATTCCCATGAGCATCAACCTCGTGCCGTCGCGAATTCTCAGTACCCACTGGGACGCGGTTGAAAAGGGGGCCGAAAACACGGGGCAGACTCCTAACCGGGCAGACTGGCGGATCGCGAGAGAGATCTACGTGGCCGAGACGTCCGAACAAGCCCGTGAGGAGGCATTGAACGGTGTGCTCAGGCGCGACTTCGAGCAGTACTTCCTGAAGCTCATGCCTAAATTGGGGATGACGGACCTGTTCAAGGTCGATCCTGACATGCCTGACTCGGACGTCGACGCAGAATACCTCATAGACAATGTGTTCGTCGTTGGAAGCCCAGACGAAGTGACTGAGAAATTGGGCACGCTCTACGACGACGTGGGAGGTTTCGGCGTACTGCTTGCGATGGGCCACGAATGGCAGCCATACGATAGCTGGGTGCGCTCCATGGAGCTCCTGGTCAAGGAGGTAGTTCCCAGGCTGCCGACCCCGGCATAACGTCGAGTCAAGTTCCGTTTCGCCACTAATGCACTCCGGCGAGCGCCTCGGAACCAGTCAGCCGCCCAGGGAATAGCTCCTATGCAGCCAGGGGAAATCATCCTAGTCCAGCTAGACGCCGGTCCGCGCCTGGTCCGGGTTATCGAACCGGTTGGAAATCGCCTCCGACTTGCCATTGGCCGCAACCGGGAGGCCAGACTTAGTCAGTCGCGAGTAATCTACGAGACAGGGGTAACGGCGGCTGGGTTTGAGGCAGTAGAGGACTTCGGACTTCAGTCGGAGTCGGCACTCAGTGACCTTGACCTGGGGGAAGTCTGGGACGTTGTCTGCGACGACGGCGATGCCCTGACGCTTTCCGATATCGGAGAGCTCTACCTCGGCCAAGAGCCTTCAGCGCAGCAGTCGGTCGCGATTCTTCTCTACGTTCTCGACGACGACCTGCTGTTCGTCCGTGACGGCACTCACTTCATTCCCAGGGACCGAGAAACCGTCGAGGCAATGACCGATCGAAGGCAGCGGCAGCAGCAACGTACGGCAGACGCTGACGAGTTGACAGGCGCGTTCCGGGACGGTCACTTACCGGAGTCACTGACTGAATTTCAGTCCCAAGTCCTCGGACAGATCAGGGACTTCGTTCTGCACGGGGACGACTACTCGAGGGCTGGTTTCGTTAAGCGATTCCTTGAGAACGCAGGAGTGCGCGGTCGCGACCTTCAGCGCGCGGCATTCGATAAGCTTGTTGCACTTGAGGTCGTGGATGCCGACGAGCACCTGGACCTGGGTCGGAACGACATCCCAACCGAGTTTGCTGAACAGGCACTCGAGGAGGCAGGACGTACTGACCAGGCCCAGCTGCTGGCAGACCGTGACCGGAGCGACTTAACGGGCCTGCTGACGATCACGATTGACGACGCAGACACGCGAGACAGGGACGACGCTCTCTCTGTTGAGACTATTGAAACAGGCCTGTACCGAATCGGCATTCACATCACGGACGCGGGCGCCCTTATCGATGCGGGGTCAGCCCTCGATGTCGAGGCAGATCGCAGGATGTCGTCGCTGTACCTACCCGAGCAGACCATCAGCATGCTGCCCGCTGCAGTGTCCGCAGGCTCGGGAAGTCTAAACCCCGGAGAGTCAAGAGCCGCGGTCAGTGTTCTGGTCGACATGACTGAAGACGGGGACGTGAACACCTGGAATGTTGTGAAATCAGTCATTCGCAGCGACCATGCGCTGTCATACCAGGAAGCCGACTCCGCTATTCAAGACTCATCTCACCCGCTTCACGCTGAACTGCACACCCTGCACCGGCTGGCGAGATCACTGAGGGCTGCGCGAGACGCCGGCGGTGCGTTGAGCCTGGACAGAGACGAGCTATCGGTGAAGGTGAATAGTTGCGGTACAATCAGCGTACGAGTGGTGCCCCGGCTCGCGCCCGCTCGCGGCCTGATCGAGGAGTGCATGGTCCTGTGCAACTCACTGCTCGCACGGTATTGCGTCGAAAACGAGCTGCCCGCACCGTTTCGGTCTCAGGCGCTGCCGGATATGTCCGACATAATCTCTCAGGTTCCAGAGGGGCCACTTCGGGCATTCCTGATGACCAGACGACTGACAGCAGCCACCGTCAGCGTGAAGCCCGGACGACACGGAGGGCTGGGCGTCGACGCGTACACACAGGCGACGTCTCCTCTGAGACGTTATCCGGACCTGCTGGTCCAGCGTCAGATCTCACATCACCTGCGAGAGTCAGGAACACTCTACGATGAGGAGGCGGTTACCTCCGTGGCGCACCGGGCCGACATGCAGATCAGGCAGATCTCCCGGATTGAGAACAACCGGCGCAGTTACTTCTTCCTTAAGTGGCTGGACAGCCGCAGGATGAACACGGTGGCAGAGAACGGAGATGCTGTCCACCAGGCCTTCGTCCTGGAGAACGCTGGCCGTCGCTCCGCTCTCCTGGAACTTTCAGAGTGGCCCTTCCGTACCCTTGCCGCGCTTCCGGGCTCTGTGTCGGCAGGTTCCGAGGTCACACTTCGCCTGCATGGCGTGGACCTCTGGCGGCGTACAGCCCAGTTCACATTTGAAGAGTAAGCAGTCAGTGGCCCCAGTGGCCCTTGAGATCCTCTAACCGAAGATTAGGGCATGAGACTTCGGCTGGGGGGTGCGGTTGGCATCTCCGCCTGACTGCATTATTATCTGTGAGGGTCGCAAGACCGACTTTCGGTATTCGACAATTTGCATTGGGAGGAGAACATGGTTAAGCAGGGTGTGGTTCCAGATGAGCTGACTGGACCATTCTGGGAAGCTGCGAACGAAGGCAGACTGGTAATACAGAATTGCACCGCCTGCGACCGGCTCCAAAACCCTCCACTGCCGGACTGCGGTGGATGCGGCTCGGGTGACAATCTCGAGTGGAAGCAGATGAGCGGTCGGGGCACGATATACAATTACTGTGTCGTGTATGACTGTCCGATCAGGCTTCTTCAGGAGGACCAGCCGTACAACCTGGCTGTCATCACGCTGGAGGAAGATCCTGGCGTCCAGATGTATTCCTCACTGCCAGGCACACCAATCGACGAAGTGCCCGTTGGTGGTGCCGTGAAGGTCATCTTCGAAGCGACCGCCAACGGCCAGAAGGTGCCCGAGTGGCAGGTTGTAGGCTGAACGCGAGCATCTAAGCGTCACTGAAGCCATCTGTCCCACAACACAATCAAGCTGACACTCGAAACCGCAAGGGAGTAATGAGATGACCACGATAGATGCCCCTGAATCTATGTACAGATCAGTCGAGGGACTCGGCGTGTGGGAACACCGAGGAAAGGTTGCGGCAGTCGGCGTCGGCCACTCGCCAACCGCCCGCCGTTGGGACGGCAGGCCAGAAACAACCGTTGGCGCGGGCAGCATCCAGTCGATGCGCCAGGCTATTGAAGACGCCGGTGTCAGCCCTGACCAGGTAGATGGACTCGTTATAGTCCCTGTCACTACGACTGGAGCTCCCTGGCCGGAAGGTACGCCCTTGCCCATGGATGTGGTCAACGCCTTTAACCAGACGGACGACCCGCTAGACGGCATCGGTCAGCTCAGCGCCGACTGGCTTGAGGAGAACATGCCGGAACTGACTAACGTCAAGTTCAAAATGCACGCGCCGGGCTGTATGTCGGCTGCCATCACTGTGGCCGCTCAGGCAATCGGTGACGGCCTCGCCAACACGTGCCTGGTGGTGAAGGGCTGGCATAACTACGAGGGCCGATATAACCACGGCGGCATCAGTGCGGCCGACGAAGTACCCGGCAACTATGCTCTTGGCGTTGGCCGGTCCCTGTGGGGACCTCCTGGCTGCTACGGCACTGCCCTGCAGTTCGCCCAGTACTGCACGAAGTATGGTAAACATCATGACATGATGGCCCCCTTCATGGAGAATTCCAGGCGCAACGGGCTGATGTTCCCCGAGGGATACTGGGCCCAGCACAGGCCAGAGGAACTTCCTGCGGAGGACTACCTGACTTCGCGCTGGATAGCGAAGCCTGCGAACCTGTTCGACAACGACATTCCCATCATGTGCACGGCTGCCTACCTGTTCACGACGGCAGAACGGGCCCAGGACATGAAGCAGAAGCCCGTGTACATACTTGGACACGCCTCCAGCCGCGGCAGGCCGAGAAGTCTCACGCCGACCCTGGAAGAGGTCGAAGCGGAAACCGCCAGCACGGGTCGGAAGATTTACGAGAGCGCGGGAATCACCGCCGACGATCTCTCCTTCGAGAACATGTACGACGGCTTTGCCCAGTTCCACCAGTTCCACGTTGAAGGTCTTGGTTACCGAGGAATGGGATTCGGAGACGCCCTGGACTTCTACCAGACCGACATATCGATCGAGGGGCCAAATCCGATTCTGCCCAGCGGAGGCAACATAGGCAGCGGACGCAGCCGGTTCTGGATGCACACAGACTCCATCCAGCAGCTGCAGGGACGCGCCGGAGCGCGGCAGGTCACGGGTGTCAAGCCAGAGGTGACAGTCTCCGGAGGCCCCATGCCACTCGGAGGCAACTTCACCGTCTGGAGCGCTACTCCTGACTAGCTAAGAAACATCTTTCAGTTTAGTTCAACAAGTACCGAGCCTTGACAAGTGATGCGAAGTCCCACACCGCGAACCAACAGGTTCTCAGTGGCGCTACGCACTGTGGGTAAGAAGAGGAACACATTTGGCGATACTGATCAGCTTTGACATCGACGGGACCATGGAGGTAGGCGACCCTCCCGGACCCTTGACTATGGAAATGGCGCGAATCGCCCAGAATAAAGGATTCCTCATTGGGAGCTGTTCAGATCGGCCACCAAGTGCCCAGAGGGCAATCTGGGAACAGGCGAACATCGCTGCAGACTTCGTCATCCCCAAGCACATGCTGGCAGACGTCAAAGCGAAATTCGATGCGGAGAGGTACTTTCACATCGGTGATCGAGAAGACCTCGACAGGCAGAATGCTCTCCGGGCAGGGTTCGAGTTTCTTTGGCCAGACGAGGCCGCAGAAAGGCCTTGGTTCTCCCCAGACGAGTAGGCCACAGGCTAAGATAATTGCAGATAATACTCGCATAAAGCGAGCGTGTCGCTCAGAATTGCTTCGAGTTATGGGGGTCGGACTCTCTTTAGATCTCCCTAGAGGCCGACTCGGCAGATACCGCCATTTCAGGAGTAGCAACCATGGCTGAACCTAACGGAGTTCAGGGCGATGGTACCCAGAACCAGGGATCGAACCTGTTGCAGCGAGCTGGCGGACACTTTCAAGGAAAGACAGTTTCCGGGTTGCTGGAACTCCTGCCGATCCTAGTCCCAATCGTGGTCATCGTGTATGTCGTGAATCTGGCTGACTCCGCGATCATACCGATGCTGAACACGATAACAAGGGAGCTGTCAGGCGGGACAAGAGACTTTCCCAACTTTTGGGGTACAGGGCTGATAGTTGCGATCGTGCTCTTCTATCTCGTAGGTCTCATGACATCCACGAGGGCCGGTAAGGCAGTTATGGGATTTGTGACGGACGTGATGGGCAGCATCCCTGTTGTCAAAGGGATACTCGGGGTGACACGCCAGGCAACCACGGTAATGACCTCCCAGTTCAATTTCAGCCGCGTCGTTTTCCTCGAGTGGCCCAGGGAGGGAATGATTGCATTGGGATTCGTAACCGCCCGGATCCTAAAGGCCGATTCGGAGCTATCTCTCGCAATCGTCTACATACCAACAGTCCCCAACCCAACGTCCGGAAACATGGCAGTGGTCTCTGAGGACGAGTTGTTCGAAACTGACATCACCGTGGAGGACGCGATGAAGCTGGTGTTCTCCGGAGGTATCGTACCACCAGACTCAATCTCACTGGGGCGCATTCCCCTGGAGTACCGCGTCAACTCCGAGATTGTCGGGCGGTTTGATACCGATCGCTAGCTGCTATTAGACTCCGACCAAGTCTGACTCAGCCTCCTCGATCACCGGCTGCGTGATCGGGATCAAAATGGTCATCTCAGTAAACTCCCCGGGCTCAGTTTCTACGCTGATCGACCCACCGTGCTGTCGAATTATGTCGGCGCAGAGCGCGAGGCCGAGACCTGTACCCTGATTGGGATCTTTCGTCGTGAAGAACGGGTTGAAAATGCTGTCGATCACTTCGGAGGGAATGCCAGTCCCGTTGTCTTTAACACGAATCTCGACCTCTTCATCGAGCCTCTTGGTCGCAAGATATACGGTCGGCATGTAGGACTCTGCATCGAAGGACTCGTCTCCGATTTCCATACGCCTCTCGTTTGTAGCAAAGCCAGCATTGGTGACCATGTTGATGATGACTCGGCCCATATCCTGGGGAATGACTTCAACCCGTCCAGCTTCAGGGTCGAAGTCTGTGACCAGATCGAGTTGGAAATCGGAATTTGTTGCCCTTGCACTGTGGAACGAGAGCCGTGCGTTCTCTTCAACAAGACTATTGATATCAGTAAGCTGAGGCTCAGAAGCGCCCCTGCTCATCAGGAGCATGTCCCGGACAATTCGCTCAGCGCGATTCGTGTTGCTCTGGATTCGGTTGAGGCTGTCTTTCAACTCCCCTGAGATCTCCATTACGAGGTCTCGCTGGGTTTCCTCCATCTCCTCTGCCGCCTCATCGATGACTTCCGTCAACTCTTCGAGAATCTCTTCAGATCCCTCAGCGAAGTTCTTAATGAAGTTCAACGGATTTCTAATTTCGTGGGCTACGCCTGCGGTCAACTCACCGATTGCCGCCAGCTTGTCGCGCTCCACTATCTGATTCTGGGCTCTCTGGAGGTCATCCAGAGCGCTGTCGCGCTGCCCGACGGTCTCCGTCAGTTCTTCGTTAGTCTGCTCCAACTGGTCGTTGAGCCTTCTGACTTCGTCGAGTTCAATGGCATCGAGAGAGGCCTTACGGAACACCTCGAGAGCGTTTGCCATCTCAGACACCTCGTCACGTCCACTCGTGTCCACCTCAACATCAAGGTCTCCATCGGCCATCTGCCGCATGGAGCCGAGCAGGATCTGAAGCCGGCTCAACAGGATTCTCCCAATGAAAAGCCAGGCAATCAGGGCGGCTCCACCTACGCTGACAACGCTGAGTGCGGCGAGGATTATCTTGCCTGCGAAGACGGCCTGATCAGATGCAACTGCAGCATCCTCAACGCTTGCGTTAGCTAGGCCAACAAAGCCGTCTACTTCTTTAAGGAGCTCGACCGCTATACTTCGGTTTTGGGCCAGCAACTCACCGCGGCGTTCCAGTACTCGAAAGTGGCGGTCCAGCAGTTCGAGGGACCCTTGCGATCCCAAGCCAAGTTCAGACAACTCGCCAATGAGCGGTTCAATCTCCTCTCCCAGGTCCAGTCCTCGGATAGCCTCAAGGTTATGGTTCATGCGGCTTATGGCTGACTCAAAACTCTCGCGCAGTGGTTCGAGCGTTGACGGGTCTGATACGCCAAATCCACTTTCCAGAGTCTGCCGGGCATAGTCAGTGTCGGCAACCAGGGCAGCCAGGTGCCGGTACTGAGACAGTTCGCTCTCATTGAGGCGGCCTACCGCAGCCACTGGCGGTTCATCGGGGTCGCGATACCCCGTCATCATGTAGAACCACTGGTCGTCAGCGGCCGGAGCCAGAATTGACCTGAGTTGACGGTCCACATCAGCAATATCGGCCCTGAGTTGCTCCAGCAGAACGTCTCTCAAGAAAGATTCGACCATGCCCGTTTGGATTTCGTAGTTATTGGACGTCAGTTCGTCCAGGTACGACCTCATACGGTTAAAGCGTGCTTCACTGGTGTGCTGACCCTGCAGCAGGGCAAGCTGACCTACAAGCGCAACGTTTGCAGCGGAGATGTCGGCCGCAACAGCCTGAAAGTCTGTCGTGTTGGTAGTTGCTGCGAGTCGTGGGCCGGCGTCTACTAGTTCATTGGCTAACTGAGCGATCCCGAACGCGGCAGTCATCTCAGGAACGCTGCCCTCGTTAACGCGTGCCTGCTGGATACCCACTCTGTCAAAGGAAAACCAGCCGACAAGGCTAGCGGCAATCGTCAGGAGTACCGCGCCGCCAAAGGCAAGGTAGATCTGTGTTGAGATCCGATGTCGGCTTTCCAGAAGGAGTTTGAATAGTCGTTGAAACTCAGCCGCGGGGCCCATACCAGACCGAGACCGATCACCTGCAGAGGTTCTTTCGCGATTCGCAGAACCGTCTGAATCGACTTCGGATTCTAACCCATGAACTTCAGGGGCATCAGTACGGACTTCTGGTTCTTCACTGCGGAGTGGATTGTCTGATCGCTCACTCAAGGCACTTCGTCCTCTAGAGAATTAACGGAGTGGAATTGGCCGTCACTTCCGATAACGCTCAGAAAGACGGCATCGGAACCCTGATTATCATCAGGTCCGAAACTGAGCCTGAAACCATCGATGTCAATTTCATCAGACTCTTGAATGCCTGTAAAGAAGCAATCGTGGTCCACCTGCTCACCACAATTTCGTACGGCCTCTATGGCCAGCCGGCCTGCCAGGTATCCTTCGAGAGACACGAAGTCAGGCTGCGCGCTGGGATCGTATACAGACAGGGCCTCCAGGTATGCCGACACAACGGGATGTGACCTGTCCCGAGGGAAGGGGACAACCTGTGTAACGTACACGCCTTTCCCGAATGAACCCAGTTCCTGCGCAAGTGCGAGTCCTCCGGAGAAGGACAGTGTCATATAGATACTCTCCATACCGGTTCTCTTGGCCCACGAAATCATGTTAGCGATTGGTTCGTAGGCTCCGATGAGTATCACGGCCTCAGGCCTGCCCTCCCAGACATCCAGGAGAGCAGTCTTAACAGCCGTTGTGTTGCGCGGATAGACACCGGTGGAGACCAGGTCCATGTCTCTGCGGTCCAATGCGGCAATGACCCCTCTCAACCCTGCCCGACCAAAGGAGTCGTCCTGGTACATCAGGGCGATACGCCGGACGCCGAGATCCGTAGTGAGCCGTTCAACCATCTCTTCAGTTTCCTGAAAGTAACTGGCCCTCAGATTCACCACGGTGCGGAGCCTCGAGACATCTCGTAGAAAGTCCGCACCAGTAAACGGCGTCAAGTATGGGATGCCAGCCTCGTTGGCTATGGGAGCGGCAGAGCGCGAAGTAGGAGTCCCAACAGCGCCGATGAGTGCGAAGACCTGCTGTTCCTCGATCAGCGTGCTGGTGTTTGTGATTGCTATGCCAGGTTCATATGCATCGTCCATGGAGATCAGGGCAAATTGCCGGCCATTGACGCCACCATTCTGGTTAGCCTCGTAAAATGCAGCCTCAATTCCGATGCGCATGTTCACACCAAGGCCGCTGGCGGGACCGCTCAGTGCTGCAGACTGCCCAAACAGAATCTGGGTTGGAAAGACTCCAGGAGTCCCCAGTTCGACTTCATCCTCCGTGACTTCGGAGGCGACTACCGTCACTGTCGGCTCGTTGATATTGTCGTCCCAAGGGGCACTAATGAAGAGAATAACACCGGCGATAACCGCGCCCAGCAGGATTAACAGTCCCCCCAAGCCGAACAGTAGGATCCGGGATGTACGCCGGGGGATTGACGAGGTCATTCAGGACAAGTCGGGGTCTCGGTTCTGTACTTGACCACAGTGAGGCAGTTCTTGCCGTCAACTCTCTGATAGTCAGATTGGTCCATCAGTGTACGTACCAGGTAGACTCCCAGGCCACCAACGGGGCGGCAGTCCAGTGGCGCGTCAAGATCCGGCAAGGGGGTCTCGCTAAGCGGATCAAAAGGTCGTCCACTATCGATAGCCTCGATGGTAATCGCCTCTGCATCTGACGTCAGGTTGATTTCAAACTCGTGACTACCACTCTCGAACGCATAGTCGATGATGTTCAGGCCAATCTCTTCCAGAACCAAGTTGATCTTGAAGAGCAGGTCTTCCGGCCACTCATCCTGCGCAGCGAATTCCTCAACAGCAGTGACGATGCGTTCCAGCTCTTCTCGGTCGTTCTTGAGCTTGAGAGTTAGTTTAGCGACCAACGGTTAGCCTCTACATAGGGTCAGGCAGGTAACATCGTCCGATTGAGGTGTATCACCTGCAAATTCGTCGACAGCATCGAATATCAATTGCGTGATGGCGTGAGCCTCGCGAGGATACGATTCTGTAAAGATATCCTGCAGCCGCTCCACTCCGAACTCTTCCTCATTGGCATTCATTGCCTCAGTGACCCCGTCAGTGTAGAGAACGAGCGTCTCGCCCGGTTCCACAGTCACTGTTTTCTGCTGGTACTCATAGTCGGGGAGCAGACCGAGCGCAAGGCCCTCAGTCGACGGCAGCAGGGTGGAGGTATTGTCCTGGTGGATAATCAACGGCGGGTTATGACCACCGTTGGCGTACGTGAGTCGCCCGGTCTCAGGGTCGTAGACAGCATAGAGGAGGGTAACGAACATCGCAGCTTCATTGTCTTCGCAAAGAAGCTGGTTTACCGTATCCATGACGTCGCCAGGGTTAATTGCCCCAATCGCAGCGCCCTTCAGGAGCGTGCGGGTGGACATCATGAAAAGTGCTGCCGGCACGCCCTTGTCGGAAACATCGGCGATCGCCAGCCCTACGCGCCTGTCAGGGAGGCGCACGACATCGAAGAAGTCACCGCCAACATTTCGGGCACTCTTCATACTGCCGAACATCTGATAGTCGAGCTCCCTTGGGAGCTCAGTGGGCAGAATCGACTGCTGTATGTTGCTCGCGACGTCCAACTCGTTTTGAAGAGTTACCAACTTGTCGCGCGCCATCAGAGCTTCTTTCAGCTCTTCGACGTGAATAAGCGTACGGTCGATCGTGACCTGCAGGTCCTTGAAATCTATCGGTTTCGTGACGAAGTCGAACGCGCCCCTGTTCATGGCGGTCCGGATATTCTTCATATCCCCGTATGCGGAGATAATTACTGACCGGATATTAGGGTTGACGTCCGGTATCTGTTCGAGGAGAGTGAGTCCGTCCATTTGAGGCATATTGATGTCAGACAGGACCATATCGATCTCTTCGTCCTGGTCCAACCTCTGAAGGGCCTCCAGTCCGTTGCCGGCGAAGACAAACTCATAACGGCCCGCCCTGATGGCACGCCGCATACGCTGAAGGAGAAGAGGCTCCAGATCCGGCTCGTCGTCTACCACCAGGATCTTGTATTTCTTTTGCAGAGTCATCGTCATCTCACGATAGGGCGCCTGAAATCACCCCGGACTAGCCAGTTAAGTGTCCGTTAGGCCTGGAAACTGGCGATTGCATCCGGGCGTGATTCCCGGACGGGTATGATCTTGTCAAATCCGCTGATTTCAAACACTTCGCGAATTGCGTCTGAGAGAGAGCACACAGCCAGTTCGGCGTTCTGTCTCTTGAGGGCTCTGGCGGTAAGCAGGATAACGCGCAGACCGGCACTGGAGATGTATGTGATTTCCTCCAGATCCAGGATGACTGCGCGATCTGAAGGGTCAATCGCCTCAGTGAGTTCCCCCTGGAACTCCTGGGCATTTGCACCGTCCACACGGCCTTCTGCCACAGCGACCATTATTCCGTCATTGCGTTCAATGCTGAGCGCCATTATTTGTCTCTCCCCAGGTCATCAATATTGCGCAAGGCCGGCTGACCACAAGCGAGTTGCTCAAGGACAACACACAGAGAAAGCTAGGATGATGCTACACTCGGCACTTTTGTAAGTCAACGGTTTTTATACTAGGCTGGTTGGGTAACCCAAGAGCGAGTTGCGGCACCTTTCGCGAAGTCTTCTTGTATAATCGGCACATGCGCGGCTTTAATACATCGGGCAGGAGAATCACTTGCAGGAATTCGATAGAGAGCGAGACCTGGCTCAGCGGATAATTGATAACGTAGAGCGCGTCATTGTCGGCAAGAGCGAGGCGGTCGAACTCGGAGTTGTGGCACTAATGTGCCAGGGACACGCGCTTATCGAAGACGTTCCGGGAGTTGGCAAGACGATGCTGGCTCGCAGCGTCGCCCGTTCGGTGGGCTGCACGTTCAAGCGAATTCAGTTCACACCCGACCTGCTGCCGACAGACGTTACCGGAGTGTCCATATACAATCAGCAAAGCGGCGAGTTCGAGTTCCGCGCTGGTCCGATCATTTCTCAGCTCGTGCTCGCAGACGAGGTCAACAGGGCAACTCCCAAGACGCAGTCAGCGATGCTGGAAGCGATGGATGAGCGGCAGGTCACCGTTGAGGGGATCACACACAGGCTGCCTAGTCCATTCATGGTAATGGCGACTCAGAACCCGGTCGAATACGAAGGTACTTTCCCGCTTCCCGAGGCCCAGTTGGACCGTTTTCTGCTGATTATCCGCCTTGGCTATCCGACGATTGAGGAAGAGTTGGAGATCGTGGAAAGGCAGCAATCTGCACACCCGATCGATACCCTGAGATCGGTCGCAGATGCGGACGAGATCATAAACCTTCAGAGGAAGATTCGTGAGATTTACGTCGACGACCTCGTTAAGCAGTACATAGTCAACCTGGTTGAGGCGACCAGGACTCATCCAGATATCGCGCTGGGCGCATCGCCAAGGGCATCCTTGGCGCTATTCAGAGGCGGTCAGGCAGTCTCCCTCATACGTGGCAGAGACTACGTGCTTCCTGATGACGTGAAGGAGCTGGCGGCGCCAATGCTCAGTCATCGCATGATCGTTTCAGCAGGAGCCCGAATGAGGGGCGTCGGCAGCGAGGAGATCGTCGAGCAGATTCTCGAGCAGACGGCTGTTCCGGGCGGCGGGGCCCGGGTCGGCGCAGCAGGTTAGTTGGTCCACCGGTGAAGTTCTCCCTTCAGACACGACTGTTCCTCGTTCTTGGGTTGATAGTAGTCACCCTGTTTACCGGCCTGGCAACCGGATTCGGACTCTTCTACAGGCTGGTATACATTCTTGGCCTTACCGCGGTCCTGGCGTTTATATGGAACTGGTTGAGCGTGGTGGGACTGGAGGTCAGCGTCGACAGACGTACAAGGCGCGCCAGAGTAGGCGACGACATAGAGGAGCGGATTACCGTCCGCAACAGGAGCTCGTGGCCAAAGTCAACTCTCGAAGTCGAAGACGTAACCGACATGCCGGGCTATTCGAATGGACGAGTGCTGAGTCTTCCCACAAAGGGGTTCAGATCCTGGCGAACACTCGCCCCTGCCCGCAAGCGAGGGGTTTATAAGCTGGGCCCAGTCCGAGTTTCTAACAGCGATCCGTTTGGACTCTTCAGGCGTGCCAGGGACTTCGGCGGGCAGGACGATCTGGTTGTCTATCCCAGGGTCTACGATCTCGCGGACTTCGAAATGCCTCCAGGCTATCTGACAGGCGAGAGTTCGGCACGGCGCAGGTCTCACGATCTTACCCCTCATGCCGCCACCGTAAGGGAGTACTCGTTCGGTGACAGCCTCAGCAGAATCCACTGGCAGACCACCGCGCGAACTGGCCGGCTCATGTCCAAGGAGTTTGAACTCGGAATGGCCAGCGACGTGTGGATTCTCGTAGACCTGCATCGCGAAGTGCAGGCTGGCGACCTTGATGAGAGCACCGACGAATATGCAGTCTCAATCGCAGCCTCGATGGCGCAAAAGTATATTCAGTCGCAGCTTCCGGTAGGCCTGCTCGCTTATGGCGACGAACGTTATCTCATCCCGGCGGACACCGGGTCGGCGCAGTTCGAGCGGATCATGGAACACCTTGCCATGACCAAGGCTGAAGGCAATGTTTCTCTCGCGGAAGTGCTGTCCATTGAGGAGCAGCTCTGGGGAACTCACAGCCAGGTCATCATCTTGACGTCATCACATCGCGAAGACTGGACGATTGCCCTGAGGGAACTTGTCCGGCGACGTCTGAGAATAGCTGTCGTACTCATCGACGGGCAGTCATTTGGTGGGCTGTTCCAGACCAGGGAGGCAATCCCGGCGCTCTACGACTCTGGAATTGCGCCATTCCTGGTCAAGATGGGTGACAACATCCCCGTCGCCCTGTCTCACGCCTACACTGCAGACCGCATGGAAGAACTCACAGAGGCCGCAGATTGAGCACTCCCAGCATAGGTGCACTGCTGGGCAGAAGAGGCGTCCCAGAGGAACAGCGAGGACATCCTGCGCTGGTCTGGTTGTCTCGCTACTCGCCCAGCCAGGGATGGGCAACACTGGCCATCCTCATCCTCGCACTCCTCATTGTCGCCGATTCAATCAACTCGGCGGGATGGGTTGAGTCTGCGGGACTCACTGCGGTGTTGTTGTGGTCCGCTATCGTCGGTCTGGCACTGTCCAAGGTCAGACTTCCCTGGTTCATCCTCATTCCAGCGGGCCTGCTGATTGGCGTGCTGGCGATATTGTGGCAGGCTTCCCGCACGGTTGAGGGCGACTCTACTTTCGGCCGCTTCGTCGAGACCTTCCAGCGTCTGGACGTTTGGTGGGAAGCTGCGACGAGCGACGGAATTAGCACCGACCTGCTCCCATTCCTGATAATGCTCCTTGCTCTAGCCTGGATTGCTGGGTTCCTCAGCTCCTGGTTCATTTTCAGATGGAGCAACGTGTGGATAGCAGTAGTCCTCCTGGGAATAGCGATTCTCACCAACCTGAGCTTTCTCCCGGACACGTTCGCATCCCGTTTCTTTATATTTGCGTTCATCGCCATGGTGCTGGTCGTCAGGATGAGCATAATTCAGCGTCACGAGGTGTGGCGGAGACTGAATGTGCAGTTCACGCCAAGCGCCGGATGGCTGACTCTTCACGCAACGGTGTGGTTCAGCATCGCGGTCCTGATTCTGGCTGTCATCCTTCCCATGAACGCGTACACGAACAGTACGGCCGCACAGGTCTGGAACGTCGGACGTACTCCTATCGCGACCGCTGAGGACTTCTTCGCCAGGCTCTTCGCCGCGCTTCCCTCCAGGAAAGATCAGCCCGGCCGTCTGTTCGGCAGGTGGCTTCCCTTCATAGGAAAGATCTCGTTCGGTGGTGAAGCAGTCGGTTGGGCGACGACCGATTACCCCTCCTACTGGCTCTCACAGACGTACAACCAGTACACGTCGAAGGGGTGGGTGGCAACTGCCTCAGAACCACTCGAGATTGGGCCCGACACGCTGCCCCCGCCGCAAAGCGATACTCTGAAGCGGGTTCCAAGGTCACAAATCCTCCAACTCGGATTCTCAACAGACAAATTCCTGACGGGTGGGCCATACGACTGGGTAAGCCGGGAAGGAATTGCCGACTCTCTGGAGCCGATGAAGTTCTACGTCCACCTTGAGGACACCTCGCTGGATGAGACTATGCCATCTGACATCAGGGAACTGGCGGAGACGATGAGGCTCGAGTCGGTTGGCATGACGCCCGGAGGCATCCATAGTTTGGCCTCTCAGTTAGTCCCGGACGACCTTATATTCATCGAGGTACTCAGAGACGGCGCCGGAGACCCGGAGTGGGTTGTCTTCCAGCGAAAGGCGCCTACGACTCCTGACCTGGTTGCGTGGCACTTCAAGGAGAGTACTGAGGAGAACGAAGCGTACCGCATGACATCGCTTGTCTCGATAGCAAGCGATGACGATCTTCGAGGTGCAAGTACCGAGTACGGTAACTTCCTTACCGACCACTACCTGCAGCTTCCGGCATCGCTGCCAGACAGGGTAAGGGACCTCGCTGAACGCCTTACCTCCCAAGCCGACAATCCGCTGGACAAGTCACTAGCCATTCAGAGGTACATGCGTGGGCCTGAGTTCACCTACTCCCTGGACATCGAACCGCCGCCTATTGGCTCCGACGGCGTAGACTGGTTCCTGTTCGAGTCGAAGGTCGGATACTCAGACTACTTCAGTTCCTCAATGGCTGTGATGCTCCGATCGGTTGGGGTCCCAGCAAGAATTGCTGCAGGATACGCTCCAGGCGAGCTGAACGAAGACAGTCTGAGAGTAATCAGGGACTCCGACAGCCATGGCTGGGTCCAAGTGTACTTCCCAGGATACGGCTGGATCGATTTCGAGCCGACGCCGAACTGGCCAGCTCACGACAGGAGTCTCCGAGCGCCTCGATTCGCTACCGGATCGACGGACCCGATCGAGGATGATCCTGACTCGATGTTCGGTGATATGGAATCGGACCCGTTCGTAGAGGGGATATTTGACGACACCGACATTACTGTCAATCCAGGCAGCCAGATGTTGCAGCGTTACGGCGAATATGGTTTGTGGGCGCTGATCGCGATCGCGTCTGTGGCCGCCGCCTGGCTCCTTGGACACTTCGCGTGGAACTACGGGCTGGGATCGCTGGGACCTGAGGCCAGGCTGTACGCGAAGATGACCAGGCTCGGATGGCTTGGCGGAATCGGCAGGAAGGCGGACCAGACCCCCCTGGAGTATGCCGCCCACATGGGCAGGCTAGTCCCGAGCGTAAGTGACGGAGCGTCACTAATCGCATGGGCCTATGCGGCTGTTCGTTACGGCTCTGTCGACGAAGATGAGGAGAGGCAGGAAGCCGCAGAAGAGGCATGGAACTCGATAAAGTTAGGCCTGTTCCGTCGAGTCTTCGGACAGTTCGGCAGCAGTGCCCGCGCGCAACCGGAGACGGAATGAGCGACAGGTTCTACCACGTATTTCAGACCGATCAGGGCTGGGTTGGCCTTCTCGCATCGAGATCAGGCATTCGTCGCAGTACCCTGCCCTGCGAAACTCCGGACGAGAGCGTTGCCTCTCTGGGTCCTGAGATCGACGGTGCAAATCAAGCCAGAACGGAACTGGGCGATGTTCCGGACCTGTTGACAGCGTACCTGTCGGGAGAAGATGTCGACCTCTACAGCGTCAAGCTCGACATTGACGATGCGACGGAGTTCTACATCAATGCGTGGAACGCCTGCCGGTCTATTCCGAGGGGGGAGACACGTACTTATGGGTGGCTCGCCAGGCGCGCCGGTAATCCGAACGCCTCACGCGCGGCCGGCCAGACTATGGCGAGAAACAGGGTACCTCTGATCGTACCCTGCCACAGGGTTGTCGGAAGCGACGGCAGTCTGCGCGGCTTCGGAAGCGGCAGCGAAAGGCTTGACCTCAAGCGGTGGCTGCTGGACATGGAGAGCGGGTCACGTCGACTGCTCTAAGACGGGTTAGGTCACGTTAGAGCGGGCTGTAAGCTCACCGAACCGGAGTCGGCCAACACTTCCTCAAGGCGGTCTCTCAACTCATCACAGGCGTTGACCTGGATAGTAGTCCACTCCAACCTGTGGATCTGGCCCTGCGCAGCTATCTCGAGCATAACCTGGTCGGACCCCGAGTACTCCAGGAGCAATCTCTTCACGTCATCCAGCATCATCTGGTCATCGACGGGGCTATCTGTTTCCCTGATCATCAAACTGAGCTGGTTGGGCACGACAGGCCTTGAGTGGGCGAGGCTGGGAATCTCGCCGTTGACGTCGCCATTCTTGTCAGACGCACCATTAGCCGTGCCGTTGGCAGAAGTTTCGCTGTAGTCTCGTTTCTGTTCCAAGTCTTCGTCGTACCTCGCCGCGGAATCGCGCACCTCTGAGACCACCGCAGCGGGCGACTTGGTCACAGATGGCTCTTCTGATTGTTTTTCGGGTTCATCAGGACTGAACAGTCCGGCATTAGTGCAGCTGATGCTTATCTGGTCTTCCCTCACCCGCACCGTTCCGGCAACGGCCACGGTCTGCCCAACTTCCCAGAGACCCTCGGACTCCTGCATCTGCTCTTCCCAGACGAAGACTTCAATCTGCCCGTCCATCAGTCCAAGTCCGGCGATTATGAATGGTTTGTTGTTCCTCGTGAATCGCTGAGTAACAGAGGCGACCTGGCCGACTACCGATACCTTCTGACCTGCCAGATTCTGGTCGATGTCGCTCCTGAACACGATATGCTCCGAGTCCGCCATTGTAAGAATCGACGAGAGTACGCTGATGCTCGACAGTGACACTCCGATCAGTTCTCTCTCCCACTCCTCACGCTCCCGATCTGACGATCGAACGTCGGGTAGCGAGATAGTCGTGAGTGGCGCTGAGACCGACTCGCCAAACAGATCGAACATCGTAGACTGGTTGGAGTCCCTCAGTCTCGCTTCACTCTGAGCCAGTGAGATAATCCTGTCCATGGACTCGAGAACGGCGGCTCGGTCACCAAAGTCGTCCAAGGCTCCCACCTTGATGAGACACTCTAGTGTCTTACGGTTGACACCCGCCATCTCCTCGGACTCGCGACACATTTCTTCGATTGACTCGAAGCCGCCGAGACGCTCCCTGGACTCCACGACAGCGTCCACTGACGCGGTCCCCACGTTCTTGACGGCGCCCATTCCGTACCGGATGGCGATACTCCCATCCTGCTGACTCTCCAGCGTGAAGTCCGTGTAGCCCTTGGTGAAGCTGGGAGGCAGCACCTGTATCTTCAGGCGTTGGCATTCGGCTATTGCGGTAGTAATACGGTCGGTGTGTCCCACGTATGAGTTAAGCAGGGCGACCATGTACTCTGGCGTGTAGTTGGCCTTGAGATAGGCGGTCCAGTAGGAGATGAGTCCATAGCTGACAGAGTGGGCCTTGTTGAACGCATAACCAGCGAACGGCTCAACTAGTGAGAAGACCTGCTCGGAAAGCTGCGAGGTGAAACCCTGCCCTTTTGCACCTTCAAGGAACTTGTCCCTCTCCTCGGCCATAATCGCGGGGATCTTCTTCCCCATAGCTTTGCGGACGATGTCCGCTTCGCCGAGCGTGTAGCCGGCGAATGTCTGCGCAATGTGGAGCACCTGGTCCTGATAGACGATTACGCCGTACGTCTCTTCGAGAATGTCCTCGAGATCGGGGTGCAGGTACGACACCGGCACACGTCCGTGCTTAGCGTCGATGAAAGTCGAGATGTGCTCCATTGGGCCGGGACGATAGAGGGCTATCATCGCGGCAACATCGCTAAGGGTATTGGGCTTCAGTTCCTTGATGTAGCGGGTCATCCCGCTACCCTCAAGCTGGAACACGCCGACGGTCTCGCCCCGAGAGAGAAGGTCGAAAGCACTGGTGTCGTCGAGGGGGATCTCGGTCAGATCGAAGTGAATTCCCCTATGCTCTGAGATGAGATCCCGGGCCTTCGCAAGCACCGTCAGATTGACCAGTCCCAGGAAGTCCATCTTCAGCAGCCCGAGGGCCGCAACAGGGTCCATTGCGTACTGGGTCGTTGTTGCGACCGAACCGCTGCCGTCGGACTTCTGGGGTCGCTGGAGCGGCACGACTTCGTCCAGCGGCTGCTGCGAGATGACGACACCTGCAGCATGTGTGCTGGAATGGCGGGTTACGCCTTCGAGGCCTTCAGCAGTCTGGATAAGCTCGCGAATTGACTCGTCAGCCTCTATTGCCTCGCCCAGCTCTGATCCAGCTTCGGACTTTGCGTCCTTGAGTGTGATTCCAAGGCGCATCGGGATCATCCGGGCCACACGGTCCACGTCTGCGTACGGCATGGCGAGCGCACGCCCGACGTCGCGAATCGCTGCGCGAGCGCCAAGCGTGCCGAAAGTTATGATGTGGGCGACGTGCTCACGTCCATACTTGTCAACAACGTAGTTGATGACTTCCTCGCGGCGGTCGTCCTGGAAGTCCATGTCGATGTCAGGCATCTCCTTGCGTTCCAGGTTCAGGAAGCGCTCGAAGACCAGTCTGTAGGGCAACGGATTTACGTTAGTTACACCCAGGCAGTACAGGACGAGGCTGGCAGCCGCGCTGCCCCTCACGGCGAAGAATATATCGCGTTCGCGGACGAATCTGGCGATGTCCCAGACGACCAGGAAGTAGTTGTCGAAGTTGGTCTGCCTGATAACTTCGAGTTCGTACTTCAAACGCTCCTTTTCTGAATCACTGGCATTGGGCATGCGTTCGCTCAGGCCCTCCCAGCATATGTTGGACAGGTATTCGAAAGGAGTTGTGCCCTCAGGAACCTGGTACTGGGGCAGCCTGAGCTGGCTGAAGTCGATATCCAGGTCGCACTTGTCGGCAATTAGCTGGGTGTTCTCTATGGCTTCAGGAAGATCGTGGAACAGGTCTTCCATCTCCTGAGGACTCTTGAGGTAGTAGGACGCCTCCTCCATGCGAAGACGCTTGCTGTCTTCAACGTTAGTGTTTGTATGAATGCAGATCAGGATGTCCTGGAACCGGGCATGCTCCTGGAGAATGTAGTGTGAATCGTTCGTGGCGACGATAGGGATGCCAAGGTCCCGGTGAATGTCTAGCAGGCCACTGTTGATCGCCGGGAGCTCTGGCACGTCGCCATGACGCATGATCTCCAGGTAGTAGTCCCCGAAGACCTCTCGATACCAGGACGCAGTTGCGCGAGCCTCATCTAGTCGCCCCTGGGTGATCAGAAGCGGCACCTCGCCGCTTGCGCACCCGGACATCACGATCAGCCCCTCGTGGTAGCGTTCCAGGATCTCCCGGTCCACGCGTGGACGATAGTAGAAGCCCTCGAGGTGAGAAGTCGTGACTAGCTTGACCAGGTTCTGGTATCCCTTGTAGTCCCGCGCCAGTACAGTCATGTGGTATGGGCTGCGCTCGTCAGGGTTGCGCTCGTGCCGGCTGCCAGGAGCGACGTACATCTCGCAGCCAATGATCGGGCGAATGCCTTCAGACTTGGCAAGCTGATAGAAATCGATCGCTCCGTACATGCCGCCATGATCGGTGATGGCGAGGCTCTCCATGCCCAACTCTTTAGTGCGATGGACCAATGGTTCGAGACGGCTGAGTCCGTCGAGCAGGGAGTATTCAGTGTGCGTGTGGAGGTGGGTGAACATACGGGCGGACTCTCAATGGGTCAGCTAATATACCAGCCGGGACGGAGCCAAGATTGTCAGTCCGTCGAGCGGCATTGTAGCACCCAAGAGTCCCGGAATTCGTCACCTTACGGGGCTAAATTCGACCGATCAGAGACGTTTCGGTCGAATGTGAAGAGCCGGATTCCTAGCCCTGATCAAAGAGAGGAGCGACGCTGAAAATCACGTGGAACGGCATGCAGTAGATGATCACCGAACTGATGGTGTCAGGATCGACACTGGACGGGATTTCGTAGTTCTGATCGCCACGGTTCCCCTTGAGCTGTCCCAGTGTTGAGTAGCCGGCGTCCCTGAGCTCACCCTTAGTCATAGGGTCGGGATGAGTCGAGACCAACACGTGCAGATCAGGGCCATTGGTTACGGACAAGTCCTCGAACCTCAGCACTGCATCTCCACTTGGCAGCCGATACAGATTTACGTCGCCGCTGCCCTTGTGGAAGCTATCGGCATCTCTGAACTTACCCGAGGCCAGGACCCGCGCCTCGGTCATCGTGTCCGGCATAGGCTCGGCGGCTTCCATGTTTATCTTGGCCATGCCCTCCATGATGTCCTCTGCCTCTTCCTGGGAGACACCTTCAGGCATATCGGCGGTAGCCGAGAGAGGGAACTCCTCGTTGACAGTGGTGTTCAGGAAGAGCGGAGAAAGGAGCCACCACGCAAAGGCAAGTACCGGAATTGCCACGACCACCAAGATGATGAGAACCGATTTCCTGGTTAGAAGGCTCACGATATACCTCCGATTCCCATTGGGAGACTTAAATCAGGCGGCCCATGGTGGGTAGAGGTCCCACAAGGGGCTTCAGGTAGTTGATAAAGTCCTGGGTCACGAACCCCTCGTCCCTCGAAAGGAATGAATCAGGCATGGGCCTGACCAAGCCTCCGACCTGTTCGAGTAGCGCAACACCTGTAAAACAATTGTAACCGTGGGTTTCGTCACGTTCCAGAGTGATCATGACCCCGCGGTTGCCATTGAGTGCAGCAGTGACTGCAGCCCTTCCCGCCATCTCGGCCTCCTGCAAGTCAGGTTCGGAAGCCGCCTCGATGAACGAACGCTGTATCGTGCCCGGCTTCTCGTATCGCGCCCTCACGCCAAGGGTACGGCTGGCGAGTCCGGCCAGGTATCTCGCAGGACCGTCATAGTACTGGTGGCCGAAGTCATCCGTGAACCAGGGCTCGTCCTGTCCTCCGATTGGATTGCCGCCGGGAGTTCTCGTATTCTCCGAGATGACAGCTACGCAGAAGCCATGCTTCGCGTATGCGTGTTCGACGCGGGAGATGAAATCGTCCTCAGTTTGCGGGACCTCCGGTACACAGATGACGTGCGGCGCATCACGCTCATCGCGTTTTGCCAGAGCAGACGCGGCAGCAAGCCAGCCGGCGTCGCGGCCCATGACCTCCATGATCGTGATCGGGGATGCACCCTGCATGGCCTCGGCGTCGCGGCCTGATCCCATCACGGCAAGCGCGATGAACCTGGCGGCACTGCCGTAGCCGGGGCAGTGGTCAGTAAGTACAAGGTCGTTGTCGATGGTCTTGGGCACGTTCACGACGCAGAGGTCGTATCCACGCTCGCCGGACAGTGTCTGAAGGGTATGTCCCGTTTCAGCCGAGTCGTTGCCACCGATGATGAACCAGAAGCCGATGTCGACCCTGTCCATGAAGTCGAAGACGGAATCTACATCTTCGTCACGCAGCTTGCGGCGGGTTGAGCCGATGGCTGCACCAGGCGCGTTTGCCACAGTCGCCCACTGAGACTCGGACACCGACGAAAGGTTGACGCTCCTGCCTTCCAGGAGACCCTCGAAGCCATGGGGAACGCCGTATAGGGTGCCCTCGCCAGTTCGGGTAAATTCCGACGCGAGGCCGTACAGGCTCCTGTTGAGGACGTTCGTGCAGCCGCCGGACTGCATTACTAGGGCGTTCCGGCGACGGGATGCCATGAGTCGTAGGGTCGACGAGACGGACGCGCTGCTACGTGCCCATCTTGGCAGCGAGGTCGTTGAAGTCGGTCGCCACTACGTCGATCCAGTCCTCAGAGGAGGTATCGATTTCACGCCGTGGCCCGTGCTCCCCAGGACGCGGGATGAACGCAGTCTTGAGTCCCTGCGCGCGTGCAGCTTTGAGGTCACCCTTGTGTGCAGCGGACATCATCACCTGCGAGGGCTCCAGTCCGAGAATATCGGCGGCCATCAGGTACGCCTCAGGATCGGGCTTGTAGTGCTTGGCAAGTTCCGCAGACAGAATGCAGTCCCACGGCAGACCTGCGTGCTTGGCCATGTTGGTCAGGAGGGCGACATTGCCGTTTGAAAGCGTGCCGATAACGTATTTGGTCTTCAGGCGGGTCAATCCGGCGGCGGAGTCGGGCCAGCCGTCGAGCCGGTGCCACGCCTTGTTGAAGTCGACCTTTTCCTTTTCGGTCAGGCCCTCGATACCGAACTTCTCCAGGAGTTCATCAAGCACCATACGGTGAAGATCATCGATCCTGGTCCACGGGAGTTCTCCGGTACGCACCAGGTTCATCGAAGGGCCGTAGCCGCCTCGCCATGCGTCCGCGAACTCCTCCCAGTCCACGTTAGTGACCCCCTTGCGCTTTCCAAGCTTCTCACCCTCACGGGTGATGCTGGAGCGCCAGTCGACTACGGTGCCAAAGACGTCGAACACCAGGGCTTTGACTTCTTCTTGGAGCATGTTGGGGCCTCACGTTGACTTGTAAGCGGAACGTGCGTGAATCTTACGTTTGGCCATATGGGGTGTCAATGTCTCCTTTGCCCTAACGGCAGGGTCTGTGGTTGACACAGACGATGCAGGGTGCGAGATTATCCGAACAGTCAGAAACCACAACAAAGGGGGCAACCGTGTCCACACTTGCCGAGATATTGAATGGCCATCCGGATGGCAGCAATGCAGTAGTAGTGCCGGACGGGCCGACTGCAAGTTACGCAGATCTCACGGACGAGGTCGAGCGCACGGCAGAGACGCTTGCAGCAGCGGGAGTCGGGAGAGGCAGAGCGGTCTCGATCGTTCTACCGAATGGCCTGGACTTCCTCGTCACGTTCATGGCGGTTGCACGCGCCGGTGCGATCGCTGCGCCCCTGAACTCCGCGTACACCGTGGACGAATTCAGGTTCTTTATGCGATTCTGCCGCCCGGCGCCCACGCCGGACGAGAGGCAGCCGAGGGTCTGGGAATCCCGACCATGGACGCTTCCCTGGACCCCAGCGGTCGAACTGTACTAGAACGGGACGGACAGGCGCTGACTGCACGTGTTGACGTGGCGGGCCCATCTCCCGACGACGTTGCACTGTTCCTGCACACGTCAGGTACCACGAGCAGGCCCAAGGGAGTTCCGCTGACCCACGGCAACCTGTTCGCATCCCTTAAGAACATTGGGGACACTTACGAGCTCACGCCGGACGACATATCCATGATTGTCATGCCGCTGTTCCACGTGCATGGCCTGATAGGTGCCGCACTGTCCACGCTGCGAACGGGCGGAAGCATTGTCGTACCAGACAAGTTCAGCGCCAGCAGGTTCTGGGACCAGCAGCGGTCGACCGGCGCTACATGGTATTCGGCTGTTCCGACCATCCACCAGATACTGCTTATGCGAGCGGACGACGACGAGGCCCCGCGCGAGAGCTTCAGATTCATCCGGTCCTGCTCGGCGGCTCTGGCTCCGTCGGTGTTCCACGATCTTGAACAGCGTTTCGGGGCGCCCGTTCTGGAGGCATATGGTATGACCGAAGCATCGCACCAGATGGCTTCGAACCCGCTCCCTCCGGGAGATAGGGCGCCCGGCACTGTTGGCAGTGGCACTGGGGTGGATATTGGAATCATGGACGACGAGGGCGGACTTCTCTCGGTAGGCAGCATGGGTGAGGTCGTTATCAGAGGGCCCAACGTAACTCTCGGGTACCACAACAACCCGACGGCAAATGCCGAGTCTTTCACCAACGGATGGTTCCGGACCGGCGACCAGGGAATACTAGATTCCAGCGGCGTCCTGACCCTCACGGGCAGGATCAAAGAGCTAATCAACCGCGCTGGCGAGAAGATCTCGCCTCTGGAGGTAGACGCAATACTGTTGCAGCATCCCACGGTAGCCGAGGCAGTATGCTTCGGCGTACCCGACGTCAAGTACGGGGAGGCAGTCCAGGCCGCAGTCGTGTTGACCGGTTCCACCTCTGAGGATGACATCCTCAGGTTCTGCGGCGACCACCTCGCGGACTTCAAGGTGCCTGACAAGGTGTATCTGGTCGAGTCCCTGCCCCGGACTGCTACGGGCAAGATTCAGAGGCGTAACGTAGCGGCGCAGTTCGCCGGTACGGAGTAACTGGAAGAGGGTCAACTGCTTGGCGCGGTTTGCGAACCGCGTGGTAGTGGGGATATAGCTCAATTGGGAGAGCGCGGCGTTCGCAATGCCGAGGTTGGGGGTTCGAGCCCCCCTATCTCCACCACCCCCTCACTTAATCACTGCCAGGTAGACAGCCCCCACCGAAGTTCATGAGCTAGTCTGTCAACGCTTCTGATTCTCTCGCCACGCGGCATTCTATCCACTAATTGTCAACGTCCGTGGGGACTTTAGAGACTGATCGGGCCCCTGCCCTACTGTTTGACACCGGAGCGCGCTGATATAATCGCGCTCACCGTCTGGAATTCTGAATGTTCCCTAAAAAGCTTCAATTCGCTCAGCGCGCCATCGAGCTTCCCCACCTGGCAGCATTCAGGTATCGGGACTACCGGTACACGTGGCTGGCCAACATGTGCTCCGGCGCGGCCATGTGGACCTTCATTGTCGCAATCACTTGGCTCATTCTCGAAAAGTCGGGTAAGTCAGGCGACGTTGGGATCCTGACTTTCGCGTCGATGCTGCCTTTCCTGGTAGTTTCGCCGATTGCAGGTCTCATAGCCGACCGTCTTGACCGGCGCTCCATAGTGAGGTTCACATTCCTCGCAAGCGCCGTTGTAACTGCACTGGTCGCTGTGCTCGCCTACACCGATGCGTTTGAATCGATGGTGCATGGACTGATTTCGCCGGTGATGTCACTCGACGCGGTCGAGCTTATGCTCCTGGGCATCCTGACCTTTGCCTCAGGCACCATGCGATCCACACAGGAACCGGCGATTGCATCGTTAATTCCGAACCAGGTACCGCAGAGAGACCTGCTCAACGCGATTACGCTTAACGCGGCAACACGACATGGCGCGCGATTCTTCGGCCTACTTGTCGCGTCTCCGCTGCTGGCAATAGATGTCATAGGCGCCCCGGGAGTGCTCATATTGAGCACACTGTTCCAACTTGCCGGAACTGTTTTGATTTCAATGGCGAAAACTCGCTCTACCGGCGAGTCCGCACCACAGCACGGTCTTTTCCGAAGCATGATCGATGGGCTTGTGTACATCTACACGGACCGGATGATATCGATTTTCATCCTGCTCGTGGCATTCCACTGTGCGCTCGTAATGTCGTACGACTCGGTCATGCCCGTCTTTACCAGGAACGCGTTAGGGGCCGTGGACGGCTCGATACTCGGGTACATGGTGATGGGATTCGGCATCGGGTCGCTGATCGTTACGGTGCTCATGGCAGGCGTGAGGACTGAACGAAACAAGGGCCGGTGGCTGTTATGGACCGGAATCGTCAGCGGGGTAATTCCGATCCTGCTGGCGTTCAGTCCCAGCACCATTCCTGCAATAGTAGTCGCTACGGTAATGGGCGGAGCCCAGTCTGCATTCATGGCGTTGACGACTACTTATGTGCAGACACTCGCGCCAGACAGACTTAGAGGTCGCATATCGAGCCTGTACATCCTCCATGCGGGGGGGATCATGGCATTCGCCAACTTGGGGTACGGGTTCATCGCGGACCTCTACTCGTCCCCTCCCATACTCTACGCGACAGGCGCGATATTCCTGGTGTTCATCTTCAGCGCCAACGCGAGCCTGCCTGACCTGAGGCGGGTCTACAGAACGGGGCAGGCGGTCGCGGCTTAACCGACAGTAAGCAAAGAGGAGTAGCATGTCGATCCGCAAGGCAGTAATACCGGTAGCAGGGTTCGGGACCAGGTTCTTGCCCGCGACCAAGGCAGTCCCCAAGAACGTTCTCCCGGTGTTCGACAAGCCGTCCATACACTTCTGCATCGAGGAAGCCGCCGGGGCGGGTATCGAGGAGATCATCCTGGTCGTATCTCGCAAGCAGGAGGCTATCCCCAGGTACTTTGAGGAGTGGCCTGAGCTTGAGGCCGCGCTGTCGGGGCGAGGCAACACGAAGGTGCTGGATGAGATCAAGAACATCTCGTCGCTCGCGAAGATCACCTGCGTCACGCAGACCGAGCAGAAGGGGCTCGGTCACGCCGTGTTGATGACGCGAGACGCCGTTGGTAACGAGCCGTTCGCAGTATTTCTGCCTGACGATATTATCTGGGCTGATCGTCCGACGATTGGCGAGATGATCGATCTGAGGGACTCCACAGGATCATTTGTGATCGCCGTGAAACGCGTGCCAGACGAGGCAATTCCGAACCTCGGAATCGTGTCGCCCGAGGGAGAATCGGAGACCAACCACAAGGTGGCCGGGATGGTGGAGAAGCCTCCGCTGGAGGAGGCGCCGTCAAACCTTGCGATTATTGGCCGGTACGTGTTGGGACCCGAGATATTCGATACGCTGGAGAATGTCACGCCGGGCGCGCTCAATGAGATCCAGCTTACGGACGCGATCGCGGCGCACATGGACAGCCCCGGCGTGTACGGGCACGAATTCAGCGGGGAGCACTTCGACGTCGGCACTCCGCTCGGAATGCTGAAGGCGTCGGTTGCCGCCGGACTGCGACGGGACGATGTAGCAGGAGAACTGCGCGAGTGGCTAACAGACGCGCTCGAACCGGGATTAGAGGGAGGCTGCTGATGGACAAGGCGCTGAACGGGGTACGGGTGATCGATCTAACGCAGTTCGAGGCTGGAACGTCGTGCACTCAGATGCTGGCATGGCTCGGAGCCGATGTCATCAAGGTCGAGGAGCCCACACGCGGCGACCCTGGTAGGAACGTAATGGGCTCGAATGGCGCTGGCCACGACTCCTCATACTTCATGAACCTGAACTCCAACAAGAGGAGCGTGACGCTCAACCTGAAGACCGAAGAGGGTCGCAACATCCTGTTCGAGCTGGTCAAGCAGGGCGACATAGTCGCGGAGAACATGGCTCCTGGCGCGATAGAGCGGCTCGGCATCGGCTGGGACAGGCTCAAAGAGGTCAACCCGCGCATCATCCTGGCTCGCATCAAGGGGTTCGGCACCTACGGCCCATACAGCGAGTACAAGAGCTTCGATCCCGTTGCGCAGGCAGCAGGTGGTGCGGTTGCGGCCACAGGATCGCCAGAAACTCCTCCGGTCAGGCCCGGTATCACCATTGGAGACACCGGAACGGGCATGCATGCCGTGATCGGTATCCTTGCTGCGCTATGGCAGCGACAGGCAACGGGCAAGGGCCAGCAGGTTGAGGTGTCCATGCAGGACGCCGTGGTGAACATCGCTCGAATTTGGATGAACTCTTACGCCGATACAGGCGAGTCGCCTCCCCGACGAGGCGGTTCGCGTTGGGTCGGCAGGCCAGGTTCCGGGCTGTTCAAATGCGCCCCAGGTGGTCCGGACGACTACGTGTTCATGACTGCCAACGTACGTCGCCTGAGGATGTGGCACGCGCTCCTGACAACCATCGGCAGGGAAGACCTGATCGAAGACCCGATCTATTCGGACCCGACCAACCATCCCGAGGCGGCCGAGGAGATCAACGACAACATCGAGTCCTGGACTATGCAGCACACGAAGCAGGAGGCAATGAGCATCCTGGGCGAGGCCGGGGTGCCGTGCAGCGCATGCTTCAACGCCGACGACATCTACAACGACCCGCACCTCAAGGAGCGCGGGATGATCGTCAGCTACGACCACCCGGAACGTGGCCAGTTCACCATGCCCGGCTGCCCGGTGCAGTTGGAGGACTCGCCGGTTGAGGTTACAGCTCCCCCACTGCTGGGTCAGCATACGGAGAGCGTCCTCGGCGAACTGCTTGGTTTCACAGGGGCAGAGACATCGCGCCTGCGCGAGGCGAGCGTGCTGTAGGTTCTGCCCACTTGGCTAGTCGCCCGCCGAAATGCTCTCGTCGAGGACTTCCAGCAGATCCTTTGCCTGCTTGGCGTTGCCCCCATCGAGAGAACCTATGCCCTCTTCGAACATCTGTAGGCAGAACGGGCAGGATACGCCGACTGTTTCAGCTTCGGTCTCGAAGAACTGCTCCGTTCGCGCGTGGTTGACGCGCTGACCCCTCGATTCTTCGATCCACATGTGACCGCCGCCCGCGCCGCAGCAGAAGCCCTTCTCGCGGCAGCGCGTCATCTCGACAAGCTCAAGGCCTGGGATGGCTGAGGCGATCTCCCTGGGCGCATCGTAAATCCCGTTGTGACGGCCGAGGTAGCAGGAGTCGTGGTAGGCAATTGTCTCGTTGATCTCGGCGACGGGCCTGATACGTCCATCCTGAATTAGTCCATTCACGAACTCGGTGTAGTGGATGACGTCGAAGTCGCCACCGAGGTGCGGGTACTCGTTCTTGATGGTGTTGAAGCAGTGCGGGCAGATCGACACCACGGTCTTGACGTTGTATGACTTCATCGTCTCGATGTTCTGCTGTGCGAGCACCTGGTACAGATACTCGTTGCCCATGCGACGCGCAGGATCGCCAGTGCAGGTCTCCTCGTCGCCGAGGATCGCGAAGTCCACTCCGGCACGCTTGAGAATCGATGCCATTGCTCTTGCGATGCTCTGGCTGCGCTGCTCCAGCGCTGCAGTGCATCCCACCCAGAACAGGACATCGGCGTCTGGGTTGTCCGCCAGTGTTGGGACATCCAGGCCCTCAGCCCAGTCGGTGCGCGCGTACGTAGTACCGCGCCACGGGTGTCCGCGCTGCTCCATGCTCAGGAGCGCGCCCATCGCAGTCTCAGGCATCGACGCCTGCTCCAGGACGAGGAAGCGGCGCATGTCGACGATCGAGTCGACGTGTTCGACACCCACGGGGCACTCCTGGATGCACGCGCCGCAGGTCAGGCAGTCCCACAACGCCTCTTCCTCAATCCAGTTGCCGATCAGGGGCTTGGAATCCTGATTGTCCTCTCCAGACGCGACTCCGGAGCCGAACTCGATGACGTGCTCCTTCATGTTCTCGACGATGTGCATGGGTGACAGGATCTTGCCCGTGAGATTGGCCGGGCAGCTGTCGGTGCATCGTCCGCAAACGGCACACGCGTAGCCGTCCAGAATCTCCTTCCAGGTGAAGTCCTGGATACGGCTGGCCCCGAGGGCCTCTTCGTTGTCGAGCGCCGCCTCCAGGTCAGGAGTCGGGAGCGTGCCACGCTCCTCCAGCTTGCGGGAGAAGAAGCTGATTGGAGCAGCCACAAGGTGCATGTGCTTGGACAGAGGGATGTACAGGGAGAATCCAAGAATGATTCCAAGATGGAGCCACCAGAAGACGCCGTGGAGACCGTTGGCGAGGTCACCGTCTATGCCGGCGTTGGCGAAGGCCTCGCCGAGCGGACGCCCGATCAGAGCGTCGGCGTGAGGTCCTGTACCGCCTGCGGCCACGAAGAACGCCTCGGTCAGCAACGTGAATAACATGAGCGACGCGATCAGGAGCAGGATGATCGCCGATTCGAGCTTCTGAGTTAGATCGAAGCTAAGCCTGTTGGGCTTGACGGCCCACCTGCGGACGGCGGCCCAGACTAGGACCACGAAGAACACGAGCGCCAGGATGTCCAGGTACGCCGTGAAAATGCGAACGCCGGTATCTGTCAGAATAGTCGCGGAAAAGTCGTGCCAGATCACGTCGCCGAAGATGTACAGGATGTAGCTGGTCGTAAACGACAGGAATCCCCAGAAGATGATGAAGTGTGCCAGGCCCGCGCGGTCTCGGAGCGAGACGCTCTGGAGCACCTTGCGCTGCCCAAATATGTATGGGAGAGCGCCAACCAGGCGGCGCACTGGCTGATCGAATCTGCCCGGGTCCTTGCCCAGCAGGATCAGCCTGAAGACACGCTGATAGAGAACGAATCCAGCCGCCGCGAAGATGCCCAAGGCAAGGACGTAGACGGCGATCCACGTCGGGATGACACCAAAGACGCTATCTGGTGGGACCATTCATTCACTCCTATAGATGCGCGTAATCAGGCGGGGTGTCAAAGCTGGGCGGAGTTTAGCATATCGTGTCGTGGATCGCGCCGTCAGGCTTCACGCCGCTATCCGGCCACCAGCAGTATGGCGGCAGAGACGCCGATCCACAGGACCACCGCAGCCGCCAGGGGTATGTCCCTGACGAGCATCTCCTCTGGGTTTTCACCAGAGTCGCGTGTGTGTACGAGGTACATATACCTGAGAAGCCCAAACGCCACGAACGGCAGCGTCAAGAGCATGGCGCGATTGTCGGGCAGGCTCTCTGCAATGAAGGTGTAGAGCGCATAGGTCACAAGCGCTGATGCAGCTACTACGGCGATCATCTGGTCGAGCATCGGCAGAGTGTACCCTTCAAGCGCTTCACGCTGGCGGTGTGCCGACTCCCCCGCGGCGGAGAGCTCGCTTCTTCTTTTGGAGAGAGCGATAAACAGCGCACCAAGTCCGGAGCAGATGTACAGCCACTCGGACATGGGCACCTCGATCACTGCTGCACCTGCAACAACGCGAAGGACGAAGCCGGATGCCACGCAGAACACGTCGATCAGCACGATCCTCTTCAGACGCACCGTATAGGCGTCCTGGACCAGGACGTAGACCAAGCATATCGCCCCGAACAATGGCTCCAGTACGAAGGCCGCACCGAGGCCCACGACAGTCAGAGTCGCCGCTGAGGCTATCGCCACTCCCACTGGGAGCCGGCCAGAAGCAACTGGCCGTAGCCTCTTTCGCGGATGTGCGCGGTCGCGCTCAACATCCAGGCAGTCATTGAGGAGGTAGACGGACGCGCTCAGGCCGATAAAGATGGCAAAAGCTGCGACGGCACGCAGTCCAAGCGACATCGCGCCCGAGACGTCGTCCAGACTCCACGCCTGGTTGGCAGAAAAGAACAGGGGTAGAAATACCAGCAGGTTCTTACTCCACTGGAGCGGGCGTGTCGCCGCGATAAACGCGCGAAGAACGCTTACAAAATCCACCTGCTGCCTGTTGTCCGACAGTCCATTCACAAGTCGATGATATGGTCGATTGTCGAGGGGCGTCAACGTACAGAGTCGAGATGTTAGACGTGGTGCTACGTCGGCAATCCCAGCGTTGACACTCTCAGAAATTCTTCGCTATCATTCGAGTTAGCAGTCTCTTTGCGAGACTGCTAAGAGTGAAATCGGCAAACGACAGAATCTGAGCAATTCAGGAGGTTGAAGCAAGAATGGCGACTGAAACACAGGTTACCTTCAAGCCCCTGGGCAACCGCGTAGTCGTGGAGCCCCAGGAGGGTGAGGAGCAGATGACCGCCGGCGGCATCTACATCCCGGACACAGCCAAGGAGAAGCCCCAGGAGGGCGTCGTCGTGGCGATCGGACCCGGTCGGCTGTCTGACGACGGCTCCCGCGTCCCCATGGAAGTAGAAGTCGGCGACACCGTCATCTACTCGAAGTACGCGGGCACCGAGTACAAAGAGGGCGAGGTCGAGTACCTGGTCCTTCGCGAGGACGACATTCTCTTCAAGAAGTAGCCCCATTTACCTGAGCATTTAAGGAGGTCTGAACCAGAATGGCGAAACAGCTTCAGTTCAGCGAAGAAGCAAGAGCCGCGATGAAGCGCGGTATTGACATTATGGCCGACACTGTCGGCGTAACCCTGGGCCCACGCGGACGAAACGTAGTCCTTGACAAGAAGTTCGGCCCGCCCCAGGTCTGCTCCGACGGCGTCACGATCGCCAAGGAGATCGAGCTCGAGGACCCATTCGAGAACATGGGCGCACAGCTCCTCAAAGAAGCCGCAAGCAAGACCAACGACGTGGCGGGCGACGGCACGACCACGGCCACGGTTCTCGCACAGGCGATCATCCACGAGGGATTCAAGAACATCGCCGCCGGGGCCAACCCAATGGCTCTCAAGCGCGGCATCGAGCGCAGCGTTGTTGCCATGCGCGACGCCATCGGGGACATGTCCACCCCTGTCGAGGGACGTACGCAGATCGCGCAGGTCGCGTCACTCTCGGCCCATGACGATGAGATGGGCGAGCTCATCGCCGACGTCATGGAGAAGGTCGGCAAGGACGGAGTCATCACGGTCGAAGAGTCGAAGGGCCTCTCCTACGAGCAGGAGTTCGTAGAGGGAATGCAGATCGACCGCGGCTACATCTCCCCCTACTTCATCACCGACCAGGACCGGATGGAAGCCTCCATCGACGATCCCTACATCCTGATCACCGACAAGAAGATCTCCGCGGTTGCGGACGTGCTTCCCGCCCTTGAGAAGATCCTCCAGGTTGGCAAGAACGTCGTGGTCGTAGCCGAGGACATCGAGGGCGAGGCTCTGGCCACGCTCGTAGTCAACAAGCTGCGCGGCACGCTCAACTGCGTCGCCGTCAAGGCTCCCGGCTTCGGCGACCGCCGCAAGGCAATGCTCGAAGACATGGCCATCCTGACCGGCGGCCAGGTCATCAGCGAGGAAGTCGGACGCAAGCTGGACTCGGTCACAGTTGAAGACCTGGGCCGCGCCCGCCGAATCGTCGCTTCCAAGGAAGAGACCACGTTCGTTGACGGCGCAGGCTCCAGATCAAGGCCCAGGTGGACGAGACCACATCCGACTTCGACCGCGAGAAGCTCCAGGAGCGCCTGGCCAAGCTGTCCGGCGGCGTCGCCATCATCAAGGTTGGCGCAGCGACCGAGGTCGAGCTCAAGGAGAAGAAGAACCGCGTCGAGGACGCACTGTCCGCGACCCGCGCAGCCGTAGAAGAGGGCATCGTTCCTGGTGGAGGACTCGCAGTCCTGCGCGCCAGCACCGCCCTCGAGGGCCTTGGGCTCTCCGGCGACGAGGACACCGGAGCTTCGATCCTGAAGACCGCCCTCCAGCGGCCGATCAAGCTGATCTCCGAGAACACCGGCGTATCCGGTGAGGTAATCCTGGCTGACAGCCTCAAGAGCGAAGGCGACTGGGGCTACGATGCGGAGGATGGCGAGTTCTGCCACCTGCTCGAGAAGGGCATCATGGACCCGGCCAAGGTCACCCGTGCGGCCATCGAGAATGCTGCTTCGGTAGCAGCGATGGTGCTCACGACCGAGTCGCTCATCACCGACGTTCCGGACCCCGCGCCAGCGGGCGCTCCGGCAATGCCGCCGATGGACTACTAGGTCGATCGAACAGTCGAATAAGTAGCTAGTATTAGAGGGCAGGTCGTTTGACCTGCCCTCTCTCTTTTACGTCGACTGTCTCCAGGTAGTTCCAGTATTTGACAGCCCTGACGGCCTCGTTGAATACTCGTGGCTCTTATCCAGAGTGGCGGAGGGACCGGCCCCTTGATGCCCGGCAACCGGTCTGAGCGCTTCGGCGACAGGCAAAGGTGCCAATTCCGGCGAGCGCATGTACGTTCGAGAGATGAGAGTGGTAGACCAACTACCTGTAGGGCTTCTCTCATTCGAGAAGCCTTTTTGTTGTTGAAATAGTGCCGAAGTGAAACGGTGGTGGCGAATTGACAGGGACATTGTCTGAATTCACACCGGTAGAGTGGCGAGGCAATTCGCTCAGCATTCTCGACCAGCGTCAGCTGCCTGCTGTAGAGACTTGGATCGAGACGTCAGACTTCAGGGACGTTGTCGTTGCCATATCCAACATGTCGGTGCGGGGCGCTCCCGCAATCGGGATAGCCGGGGCGTACGCACTGGCCTTGGCTGCCATGGAGCTTTCCCAGACGGCGAACGGCGACTTCACCGACCGGCTGCTCGAAGCGGCACGCGAGATCAGGCTGGCCCGACCAACTGGCGCGAACCTGGGATGGGCTGTCGACAGGCTCCTGTCGGCGTCGGCCTCGGCGCAGTCGACGGAAGAGGTCGTGTCCGATCTCGTCGAAGAGGCCACGCGGATCCATCGCGAGGACGTGGAGAGCAACCTGGCAATCGGTCGAATCGGAGCAAAGCTCATGCCGTGGGGCAGCAACGTGCTCACCCACTGCAATACGGGGGCCCTCGCAACCGGAGGCTATGGTACGGCGCTCGGAGTCATCCGGAGCGCCTGGTCCGACGGCAGGCTCGACCATGTATACGCAAGCGAGACGAGGCCGCTGCTACAGGGCGCGCGACTGACCGCGTGGGAGCTTCGTCGCGAGGGAATCGACGCAAGCTTGGTGGCCGACTCGGCAACCGGACTCCTGATGCGGCGCGGCATGGTGCAGAGCGTCGTGGTTGGTGCAGATCGGATTGCCCTCAACGGCGACGTTGCCAACAAGATCGGCACTTACAACCTCGCGGTTCTCGCCAAGGAGAACGGGATTCCATTCTACGTAGCGGCGCCAACTTCCACGTTCGACCCCGGAACTTCTACCGGTGACGAGATCGTCATCGAGGAGAGGGACGAAGGCGAAGTACTCGGTTACGCCGGTTCGCAGGTCGCACCTGAAGGAATCTCAGGATTCAATCCCGCTTTCGACGTGACACCTAACAGGTACATAACCGGAATCGTCAGTGAGGCAGGCGTGGGCCGTCCGCCGTACAGGCGAAGCATTCCGGCGCTTTTGGATGAGTCCAATGCCTGAACCCACGCTCGGCTTTATAGGTGGCTCAGGTCTCTACGACATGGAGGGCCTCTCGAGCAGGCGTGAGATCGAGATTGAGACTCCTTTCGGTGAACCAAGTGACTCGATCATCACGGGCGAGCTTGACGGCGTCGAAGTCGCATTCCTGCCCCGCCATGGCCGTGGGCACCGAATCTCACCAAGCGAGCTGCCGGTGATGGCCAACATCTACGCTATGAAACAGATAGGCGTGCAGCGCCTTGTTTCCATCAGCGCTGTTGGGAGCCTGAAGGAGGAGTTAAAGCCTCTCGACCTAGTCGTACCGGACCAGATCATCGACCGGACCCGTGAGCGTCCGTCCACGTTCTTCGGTGACGGACTGGTGGCTCATGTAGGGTTCGCCGACCCCTTCTGCCCTGCCCTGCGCCAGCAGGCAGTCGAGGCCGCCGTGGGAAACACGGATGTTCATGACGGTGGGACGTACATCGTGATAGAGGGTCCTCAATTCTCGACAAGGGCCGAGTCTGAAATGCACCGCTCATGGGGAGCAAGCGTCATAGGGATGACGGCACTTCCAGAGGCCAAGCTGGCCCGGGAAGCAGAGATGTGCTACGCCACGCTCGCGTTCGTCACCGACTACGACGTGTGGCACGAGGCTGAAGAGGACGTGTCAGTCGAACTCGTCGTCCAGAACCTGATGCAGAACGTACAGACCGCCCAGACCATCGTGAGGCGAATGGCGTCGACGGTAAGCGAAACGACCTCGTGCGGTTGCGACAGGGCACTCGAAAACGCAATAATCACAAGTCGAGATTTGATACCGCCTACGACCAGAATGAAACTCGGTCTGCTGGTGGACAAGTACCTTGACTAGCAGAAGTTGAAACACTACCCAACCGTCATTCCGGCGAAGGCCGGAATCCAGGAGAGGGGAAAGGGAAGGTGGGCATATGCCCAGGCAGATACCGGGAGAGCCATACACCAGGATAACGACCGATGAGGCAGCAGAGCTTCATGGTACAGAGGACAACGTGTTCGTAGATGTCCGCCGGATGGACGAGTACGTCGACGGCCACGTCACGGACGCGATCTTCATCACCGTGGACGATCTATTGGGTCGAATCGACGAGCTGCCGCAGGACAAGAACCTGCTGTTCATTTGCGCCGCAGGCGTGAGGAGTGGCCTTGCCTGCGAGATGGCAGCGGCGATGGGTTACGACACAGACAAGCTGTACAACATAGAGGACGGCACCCCCCCTTGGATCGAGAAGAACTATCCCACCAGCTACGGGCTGGACAAGTAAGTTGTCCCTCCTGGTAGTGGGATCGGTCGCGTACGACTCGGTCCAGACTCCCGCCGGCAGCCGCGAAAGGGCGCTGGGGGGCTCGGCAGTGTACTTCTCCCTAGCAGCCAGTTATCTGACTAACGTGAGTCTGGTCGGCGTAGTTGGTGAGGACTTTGACGACGGTGACGTTGAGCTTCTAGAGGCACACGATGTCGATCTGTCCGGTCTTGAGAGGGTGAAAGGCAGGACATTCCACTGGTCCGGCGTTTACTCAACTGAGGACGTAAACCAGAGGGATACTCTTGATACCCAGCTAAACGTGTTTGCTGAGTTCAGCCCATACCTCAGTGAGGCCCACAGGGCCGCTGATATCGTTTTCCTGGCAAACATCGATCCCGTTCTTCAACTTGACGTGCTGGAACAACTGGACGCCAGTCCCAAGTTCGCAGCCCTTGACTCGATGGACTTCTGGATAGACGGAAGTCGCGACGACCTGGAGCGGGTTGTCTCAAGGGTCGATCTGCTGTTTCTTGACGAGGGAGAGGCGAGGGCCCTGTCAGGTGAGTTCAACCTCGTAAGGGCGGCGAAGAAGATCCAGGAGCAGGGCCCGCGTTCCGTCGTAGTCAAGCGAGGCGAGCACGGAGTTCTGATGGTAGACGGTGAGGACGTCTTCAGCGCCCCCGCATACCCGCTAGCGCGCGTCGTCGATCCTACGGGGGCTGGAGACTCGTTTGCAGGCGGGTTCATGGGCACGCTCGCCGCCACCGGAGATACAACCAATAGAGGCCTGCGCCGGGCCGCAGTGGTCGGTTCGGTCATGGGCTCGTTTACAGTCCAAGACTTCAGCACAGAGAAGCTGGAGTCGCTAACGACTTCCGACATACAGCACCGCTTCGAGCAGTTCCAGGGCCTGACCTCATTTGACGGCTTCGAAGACTGGTCTGAATTTGAACAACTTACGAAGCTGGAAGCCAACAGAGGCCCAGCTTGATTTACAGGAGGACATTGTGACCGCATCCAGTACACAGCAGGGCCACATCCTGGACAGTTCGCTGGCGTCAGCGGGCGTGCGCAGGATCGAGTGGGCCGCCAGGGAGATGCCGGTCGTCCGGCAGATCAGGGAGCGCTTCGGTGAAGAGAAGCCGCTGAACGGTCTGCGAGTGTCAGCCTGCCTACACGTGACAACCGAGACTGCCAACCTGATGCTGACGCTGAAAGACGGTGGCGCCGACGTAGCCCTGTGCGCGAGCAATCCGCTGAGCACACAGGATGACGTCGCGGCTGCGCTGGTCGCCGAGTATGGCATCCCGACCTTTGCCATCAAGGGCGAAGACAGGGACACTTACTACGGCCACATCCAGTCGGCGCTGGACCACGGGCCGAATATCACGATGGACGACGGCGCCGACCTGGTAGCAGTCCTGCACACCGCCAGGACCGACAAGCTGGGCGACGTAGTCGGGGGTACCGAGGAGACGACGACCGGCGTGATCCGCCTAAACAGCCTGGCAGCGGCAGGCGACCTCAAGTACCCGGTCATCGCGATAAACGACGCCGACACCAAGCACTTCTTCGACAACAGGTACGGCACAGGTCAGAGCACACTGGACGGGATTACCCGGGCAACGAACGTACTCTGGGCGGGCAAGAATGTCGTCATTTGCGGATACGGCTGGTGCGGTCGTGGCGTCGCACTCCGAGCTCGCGGCATGGGCGCACACACGATAGTTACCGAGGTCAACCCGATTCGCGCACTTGAAGCGGCCATGGACGGGCACCAGGTTTTGCCGATGTCGAAAGCTGCTGAAGTTGGCGACATCTTCATCACGCTAACCGGCGGTATGAGCGCAGTCGGACGATCACACCTGGCCGTCATGAAAGACGGAGCAATGTTCGCCAACAGCGGGCACTTCGACGTCGAGATCGACATAGAGGCCCTGGAGGACATGTCCGACGGGAAGCAGACTATACGACCCTTCGTAGAGGAATACCTGATGGGTGACGGGCGAAAGCTCTACCTGCTCGGAGAAGGCAGGCTCATAAACCTCGCTGCGGCCGAGGGACACCCGTCGGCAGTGATGGACATGAGCTTTGCGAATCAGGCCCTGTCTCTCGAATACCTCGCCCAGACTTCTCACACTCTTTCGCCAGAGGTGCACGACGTACCACGGGACATCGACGAAGAGGTCGGCAGACTCAAGCTGCAGTCAATGGGAATAGAGATCGACTCGCTCACAGCAGAGCAGGAGCACTACCTGTCGAGCTGGGACATTGGGACATAGACCAGTCCAGTGACATCGACATCCCGCACAGCTCTCACCACTCATCCAACCCGGTACCAGGGAAAGCGCTCGCAAGTGGCCCCCAATGATCGGGAATCGGATCAGTCGAAGGGCAGCAACTATCCGAATTGCTTCGGCTGTGGCGCAAACAACCATTCTGGGCTGCGCCTCAGGCTGAAGTTGGAAGGAGACCAACTGACCACTGAGTTCATTCCTGAGCGCCAGCACGAAGGCTGGCCGGGGATAGTCCACGGCGGAGTTATCGCTGCGATCCTCTACGAGGTCATGGAAAACTGGGCGTACCTAAACGGCATCACATCGATGATGAGAAGCATGGACACGGAACTGAAGGCCCCCGCCAGGATAGGCGAGCCTATCAGAGCGGTGTCCTGGCTCAACGATCGGGACGGACGCGAGCTTTCGGTGGCCGGACGTCTGTCAGTGGTCAATAGAACAATTGCGGAGGGAACGGCATCGCTCGTTGAACTCTCCCCTCAGCAGCGACGAAGACTTGGAATTGAATCCGAACCTCGAGCTGAGACAGCAGGAGGAATTTGATGGCAAACAGCTTCATGGAAAGTCCGTCGTACCTTTTCACGTCGGAATCGGTTACGGAAGGGCACCCGGACAAGCTATGCGACCAGATATCCGATGCGGTCCTGGACGCCATACTCTCGGACGATCCCCAGGGGCGTGTAGCGTGCGAGACTTGCACCACGACGGGACTTGTACTCGTGATGGGTGAGATTTCGACATCGACCTATGTGGACATCCCGACCATTGTCAGGCACACGATCCGTGACGCCGGATACCAGGACTCAACCTTCGGGTTCGACTTCCAGTCATGCGGGATCGCGGTCGCGGTGCACGAGCAGTCATCGGACATCTCCCACGGTGTCACGCACTCGCTCGAGACGCGGAACGAACTTCCAGACGAATACCAGGACGTCGAGACCCTCGGAGCAGGTGACCAGGGCATGATGGTTGGCTACGCGTGCAACGACACGCCCGAGCTTATGCCTATGCCAATAGCCCTGTCTCACCGACTTTGCCAGCGAATGGCGGAAGTCCGCAGGGAGGGCACTCTTCCTTACCTCAGGCCGGATGGGAAGTCCCAGGTGACCGTCGAGTACGAATACGGAGTGCCAAAGCGTATACACACGGTTGTACTTAGCGCTCAGCACAACCCGGAAGTCAGCCAGTCGGTAATCGAGCGAGACCTCATCGAGGCGGTCGGCAAGAACGTAATTCCCGGCGACCTGCTCGACCGCAACACGCGGTGGGTTGTGAACCCGTCCGGACGATTTGTGACCGGTGGCCCGGTTGGAGACTCGGGATTGACGGGCAGGAAGATACTCGTCGACACCTATGGAGGCATGGCCCGCCACGGTGGCGGAGCGTTCTCTGGCAAGGACCCGACCAAGGTCGACCGGTCAGCAGCATACGCGGCTCGCTATGTGGCGAAGAACGTGGTTGCTGCGGGGCTCGCCGACCGCGCCGAGATCCAGGTCTCCTACGCAATCGGCGTCGCGCATCCAATCTCGGTTTCGGCTGAGACATTCGGTACGAACAAGGTCCCCGACAGTAAGATCAACGAGCTTATCGACAAGCACTTCGACCTGCGGCCAGGTGCGATCATTCGCGACCTCGACCTGCGCAGGCCGATCTATACCAAGACTGCCGCTTACGGTCACTTCGGAAGGCCGGAAGAGGACTTCCCCTGGGAGAGAACGGATAGGGCCAACGTCCTGAGGCGGGAGGCTTTCATGAAGAACGCGGGAGACGCCGCGTCCTAGACAGCAGCGGCGGAGGTCTGGATGGCAAGCATACGGTTCGGTACGGACGGCTGGCGGGCGATCATCGCCGAGGACTTCACGTTCGAAAACGTCCGCATCTGCGCGCAGGGGACTGCTGATTACGTTAACGCCGCCGGAGTTGCCCCAAGGGGCTTTGTGATCGGGTATGACACCCGATTCGGCTCCGGGCAGTTTGCAGAGGCTGTCGCCGAGGTGATGACGGCGAACGGAGTGCCCACCTACCTGTGCGACCGTGCTGCTCCCACGCCGGTCGTCAGCCACTCCCTGGTGTCGCTGACCGCAGGGGCAGGTGCGGTTATCACCGCGAGTCACAACCCGGGCGAGTGGAACGGCTTCAAGTTCAAGCCCGACTACGGCGGAAGCGCGTCCAACGAGATAGTGGCCGAACTCGAACGCTACATCGGGAACGCAGAACGCACAGGCAGCGTCCGCAGGATGGATATTCGAGAGGCTGAAATGCGCGGGCTGCTCGAGCGTTTCGACCCCAGGCCTGACTACCTGAACCACGTGGCACAGTTCGTCGACGTCGAGGGGATTCGGAACGCCGGGCTGAACGTGGCGGTGGACTCGATGCATGGCGCAGGCGCGGGCTACTTCAGCGACCTGATCTCTGGGGGGAGCACTCGCGTCGTCGAGGTACGGTCCGAGGTCAATCCCTCTTTCCCCGGCATGGCCCAGCCCGAGCCAATCGCACCCAACCTGGGACCACTTGTTGATGCGGTCGAAGACACCACCGCCGACATTGGGCTGGCCACAGACGGCGACGCGGACAGGCTTGGCGTCATCGACGACGACGGCCAGTTCATGACCACGACCGAGACGTTCAGTCTGCTGTGCATGCACCTGCTCGAGGTGCTGCAGCAGTCGGGGCCGCTGGTGAAGTCGATCACCATGAGCAGCATGATCGACAAGCTGGCTGAATCTCACGACGTCGAAGTTATCGAGACGCCGGTTGGCTTCAAGTATCTCGGGCCCCAGATGATGGCTGTGAATGCGCTTGCCGCCGGCGAAGAGAGCGGCGGTTACGCATTCAGGGGCAACATACCGGAGCGAGACGGCATACTGAGCGGCCTGCTGATGCTCGACATGGTGGTCAAGACCGGGGAGAACCCTGCCGACCTGAGAGGCCAGTTATTCGAGCGGGTGGGCACTCACGTCTACGAGCGCTGGGACGTCGAGTTCGACCCACGCCTGCGGGAGGGCATCATGCAGAGGGTCACCACCTCGCGCCCCTTCGACCTGGGAGGTATGTCCGTCGTGGGGATCGACAACCGTGACGGCATAAAGATACTCCTCGAGGACGGCTACTGGGCACTAATCAGGTTCTCGGGCACTGAACCTTTGCTGCGGATCTACGCCGAAGGGCCGTCTACTGGTGACGTAGCCGCAATGCTTGGCGAGGCGAGGGCGCTGACAGGAATCTAGCCTCCCCGGCAGGCAGGGCAAATCCCACGGCATTCGACTCGGGTTCTAGCTGGAACGTCCGGGACGATACGGCTGTATAATCGGGCTATGTCCCCGGAGGCCAGCTTAAAGCTGGACACGTAAAGGATAAGCCCGATGACCACTTCCGAATTCCCTAACCTGCCTGATCGTAAGCCACTACTGATCCTGATGGACGGCCACGCGCTCGTTCACAGAGCCTGGCACGCTATCCGTGAACCCCTAAACGTTCGGGCGACCGGGGAGGACGTGCGCGCAATCTTTGGATTCCTCAACATCTTTCTGAAGACACTGAACGACCGGAACCCCACGCACATCGCGATCGCCTTTGACGTGTCAGCCCCGACTTTCAGGCACGAGCAGTACGAGGAGTACAAGGCGCACCGGCCCCCTACTCCACCGGAACTCCGACCGCAGTTCGACCGCGTGAGAGAACTCATGAGGGCATTCCGGGTGCCCATCTTCGAAATGGCCGGATACGAGGCAGACGACGTCCTGGGGACGCTGTGCAGACAGGCAGAAGAGAAGGACATCGAGACAATTGTCCTCACCGGAGATACAGACACATTCCAGTTAGTCTCTCCCCACGTGAGCATTCTGCTCAGTCATGCGGTCGGACAGAGGACTCTGTACGACGTCGCAGGGGTGGAGGAGCGGTATGACGGTCTCGGACCGGAGTTGGTCGCCGAGATCAAGGCGCTGGAGGGAGATTCGTCGGACAACATACCGGGAGTTCCCCGCGTTGGACGAAAGCGGGCGATTGGGCTGCTGCGGGACTACGGCAGCATCGACGGCATCTACGAACACCTCGACGAGGTGAAGCCGCCCAGTGTAAAGAAGAGTCTCTCCGAAAACCGCGACGTTGCAGACAGGGCGAAGTTCCTGACCACGATCAAACGAGATGTAGACGTGGACCTCGATCTCGATCTCGCCCGCTTCGGAGACTTCGAACGAACGGATGTAGTGGACCTACTGACGTCGCTGGAGTTCTACAGCATGGTGTCCAGGATTCCAGCGTCCGATAACGACGCAGAGGGCGAGCAGGGTTCCTTCTATCTCCAGCCTGAAGCGCCGCCTGTCGACTACACGATTGTGGACACGGCAGAGAAGCTCGATGAGCTTCTGGGTCAGATCAATACGTCCGAAGGTTTCTCGTTCGACACGGAGACAACCTCACAGGACCCCATGGTCGCCAGGCTCGTAGGTCTCTCGTTCTCCACTGAGCCAAGAACAGGCTGGTACGTTCCGGTCGGACACCAGGAAGGCACTCAATTGCCCATCGACGATGTCCTTGGGAGGATGCGACCTATCTTCACCAACCCAGAAGTCCCGAAGACGGCCCACAACGCCAACTACGACATGATGGTACTGGAGAACCACGGCATCAAGGTGGTGGGCCTCGCTTTCGACACCATGCTCGCTGCACATGCGGCAGGGCGTTCGTCGGTCGGGCTCAAGAACCTCGCGCTGGACATGCTCGGCGAGGAGATGACGCCGATCACCGATCTGATCGGACGCGGACGCAACCAGAAGACGATGGACCAGGTCGACATCGCAAGCGCAGCAGATTACGCAGCCGCTGACGCCGACTTCACTGAACGTCTCAGGCGTGACCTTGAGGGGGAAGTCGAACAGAAGCAGATTGGCGAGCTACTGGATCGATACGAGCTGCCACTGATACCCGTGCTCGTCAGGATGCAGCGCGATGGTGTGGCAGTGGATGTAGACCTGCTGAATGAGATGTCAGTCGAACTCACTTCGGACCTGGACGAGATCCGTCAGACGATGTACGAGACTGTCGGTCACGAGTTCAACCTGAATTCTTCCCAGCAGCTCGGCGGCGTCCTGTTCGACGAACTGAGGCTGCCGCCAACCCGCAAGACCAAGACGGGATACTCGACGGATGCCTCGTCTCTGGAGGGACTGAAGGCGCAACTGGATACGGGAGCGCTGGACAGCGTTGATCCCAGCGCTTACGCCGTGCTGGACGACATTCTGCACTTCAGGCAGCTATCGAAGATCAAGTCCACGTACGTCGATGCACTGCCCGGTCTGGTAAACCCGGACACAGGCAGAATCCACACCAAGTACAACCAGACGGGGTCAGCCACAGGTCGGGTGTCTTCGAACGATCCGAACGTGCAGAACATTCCTGTACGTACAGAGCTTGGGCGCCGCGTCAGAAAGGCCTTCGTCGCACAGGACGCGCCTGAGTGGACGCTGCTAGCCGCCGACTACTCTCAGATAGAGCTGCGCGTGCTTGCACACTTCTCCAAAGACCCTTCCCTGCTTGAGGCCTTTCACCGAGGTGAAGACATACACAGCGCGACCTCTTCACTGGTGTACGACGTTGCCATCGAAGACGTTACCGGAGAGATGCGGCGCATTGCCAAGATTCTCAACTTCGGCGTTCTCTACGGGCTTACCGCCTTCGGGATATCCCGACAGACCGACTTGAATCCACACCAGGGCCAGGAGTTCATCGACGTCTACTTCGAACGCTACCCGGGTATCCGTGGGTACGTAGACGAAACCGTCGAGAGGTGCAAGGGTCTCGGATACGTCGAGACCGCGCTCGGACGACGACGGTACCTGCCAAACATAATTGCTCGCAGCTTCCCCGTGAGGCAGGCCGCCCAGCGCGCAGCGATCAACATGCCAATCCAGGGCACTGCCGCCGACATCATCAAGATCGCCATGATCGAGATTATGGACAGAATGGACGATCTCAACATGAGGTCCAAGATGATCCTCCAGGTACACGACGAGCTAATCTTCGAGGTGCCACGTGAAGAGCTGGACCAGATGTCCGAGATCGTCATGGAGCTCATGCCCTCTTCCATGACCCTGGACGTCCCGCTGGCGGTCGAGTTGAAGAACGGAGATAACTGGGGAGACTTGGAATAGCCCTTGCGTCCGTAATTTATGTGGGTGACACTTATATATAAAGCTTTCTATAGTGAGCTGGTAAACTATTAGAACTCACATAGATTACGGAGGACAGCAATGTTTCCGAGACTTTTATTCCCAGCCGCCTTAGTCCTGGCTCTGGCGATTGCCTTCCAATTGGCCCTCGGGGTCGTCGGAGGTCCACGCCGAGTCCGCGGTGAACCTGACGGTACGAAACGTGACCGGAGGGCAACCCCTTACTCCGCCCATTGCGGTCGTACTAGAGCCCGGCACGTCAATACTTCCTCAGAGCTCAGAGTAGTTCGACGGTCTCGAAGGGCTGGCCGAAGCCGGCCAGCAGGAAGCACTGGCAGCTTCACTGGCAGCTATTTCCGGCGTGAAGGAGGTCGTTTCCTTCGATCCACCTCCGATTCTTCCCGGTGAGGAACATACTGTATCCATCACTGCCGCCGAGCCTGGAGACCGCGTAAGCGTGATCACAATGCTCGCCTGCACCAACGACGCGTTAGCCTTCGGGACAGCGATCATCCCCACGCATGGCGGAACGCCGCTTATGTCCTCTGGTGCAGTCTATGACGCCGGTACCGAGCTCAAGGACGAAGCCGAGGCAGCTGTGCCATGTCTCGGAGGCGAAGGAGTATCCGCCGCTGATGGTGAGGGAGTTGCAGTCCTCCACCAGGGTATCGAGGGAAACGCCAACCTGAGCAGTGACGATCACGGCTGGTACGGCCCTGCTTTCGAGATCTTCGTGACCTCGGCGGGAGTAGATGCGCCAGATGCGGTCGATTTCGGACTCACTCTCGAGAACCTGACGGCCGGTCAGCCGATAACGCCTCCCGTGGTTGTGGTGCATGATCCGAACGTGGACGTATTCGACTACACCGTTCCAACCGAACTCGACGGTATCGACGACCTGTCAGAGAGCGGATCTCAGACCGACCTGTTGGCGACGCTCAGCGTGGTACCGGGAGTGGTACGCGCGTACGGGCTGGACAGTGGCGGCCCGATTCTCCCAGGGGCGTCCTACACTGAGCCGATGCTACACGGCATCGAGGGCGCGAACGTAACTGCCGTCGGCATGTTTGCCTGCACCAACGATGGCTATGTAAGAGCCTCACAGGCTCTGACGGTAATCGGCGGTGACCTGTTCCCGGCGCTACCGGCTACAGCGCTCGTGTTCGATTCCGGCGCTGAATTCAATGAAGAACTGGCTGCGACAGTGCCATGCCTCGGCGGAGGCCCTGCTGCGAATTCCGAGGGACTGAGTGAAGGCATCCGGTCTGCCCATCCCGGCATCTCCGGCGTAGCTGATCTGAGCCAGGAGACCCACGGATGGACCAGCGACACGACCGCGCTGCTGTTCATTCACGGTCCCGTTCTGGAAGAGGCGGAGGCTGCACCAATGCCGACTCCAACTCCAGAACCTGAGATGGCCGAACCGCCTGCTACGGGAGACTTCGCAGCGTCCGGCACGCCGCTCCTCATAGTAGGACTGATTGGAGTGCTGACGGCTCTCGCAGGCTTTGGCACTATCTTCGGCCAGCGCCGCAGCGTGAAGTCTGAGGCACGTATCAAGTAGACCTGAAGACCAAACGTCTGCGGCACACCTCCTGGGGCCGCCCAACTCCTCTTACTTCAGTCCTTCAGGACTGCTGATAGGATGGGGTTGGGCGGTCTTCATTCGACGCAACTCATGCAATACATATGTCACCTATGCCTTGCGAGATTGACCCCGCGTGTCAGCGTACGTATCCTAATATGCAGTGAGCGGGAGTAGCTCAGCGGTAGAGTCCCTGCCTTCCAAGCAGGCTGTCGCCGGTTCGAATCCGGTCTCCCGCTCC